>JAGNPU010000326.1 GCA_017989485.1 Neisseriaceae bacterium | reverse complement strand
TCGTCGCTGGTGGTGCCAGAGGTTAAGGTGACCGAACCGCCCTCATTCAAATAGCCTCTGGCCGCCAAGGCCAGATTCACCTACCCCATGAGTTTGTCGATCACGCCTAGGCCATACTTAGAGCTGGCCAACGGCGCAGCGTCCACGTCGGCCAACCGCACGAAATGCGCCTGGCCTGCCGTTGAAATAATCGCGTCCACCTTGCCCACCTGCGCAAGCGCCGCCAGCATGGCGGCGGTGTCGGCCAGGTCAAAGCGAACGTCGCCGCTGTGTAAGCCTGCGCGTATGATGTCGTGCTTGGGTGCCAAGGCAGCATCGACGGCCTGGCCAATAATGCCGCTGGCCCCAATCAATAAAATGCGTTTTCGCTGTGCGTCCATGACTTACTCCTTACCTGATTGTGGTTCAGCCATATTGGCAAACAAACGGCCACCCACGGCCCAGTCGGTGCTGGGCACATCGTCAAACATCACGTAAATGTGGGCAGGGTCATTGCCCAAATGCTTGCTCAATACCGCCGTCACCTCCGTGGCAATGGCCTGCTTGGTCTGGGCATCACGCCCAGCCAGTAGTTCAATTTTCACAATCGGCATGCTTTGCTCCTGTTCTTTGCTTTAATGTCTGTTGATGGCGTAGTCGGCCAACTCTTGCTCGCTCGCCTGCTGGTTAATCAGCCTGCTCAATATCTCGGCAGAACCGCAGCTTAAGGTCCAACCGTAAATGCCTTGACCAGCATTAAGGTATAAATTCGCCAACGGCGTACGGCTAATATACGGTGTGCCATCCGGCGTCATCGGCCTAAACCCCACCCACGGCGATGATTTTTTCAAATCAACGGCATCGACAAACCAATCGTCTAGGCTGGTTTTTAAGCTACTCACCTTCTGCCCATCGACGCGGGCATCGTGGCCCCTCAGCTCGGCATAGCCGGCCACCCGAACGCGATTACCCATTCGGGTCATGGCCACGTTTTTACTCATGTCTAAAAGCGCATGTTTGGGGGCGCTGTCTTCGTTGACCACGTCTAAGGTAAGGGAATAGCCCTTAATAGGATAAATAGGGATGTTGACGATGCCTTTCAGCAAGTCAGGGCTGAAATCACCCCCGGCAACCACATAGGCATCGGCGTCAAAATCGCCCTCACTGGTGTGTACCGCGCTCACGCGGCCACCGGCCTGAACTATTTTATGGACCGTCACCCCAAAGCGCACCGTCACGCCCAAGGCCTGTAGCTTGGCCAACAGGCCTTGGGCAAACAGGGCGCAGTCGCCACTTTCTTCTTCCTGCATGTGCAAGGCGCCCACCAAAGGCTTGGCGCTGTAGCGCAGCCCTGGCTCAATGGCCAGCAGCTCGTCTACGTGCAACACCTTAGACGCCATGCCTAAGGCCAATAGCCCTGCCTGCTGTTGTTTGGCCGCAGCCAATTGCGCCGTGGTTTCACACAGCTGAATCACACCGCCTTGTTGCCAATCACAGGGGATCGCCAACTGGGTTTGCAGCTCATGGAAACAGGCACGGCTGTGTTTGCCCAAATTCACCATTCGGCTGCGATTGATGTCATAACGCTTGGCCGTACATTGCCATAAGGCACGCCACATCCACTGTAGCTGGGCCACGCGCCAGTCGGGCCGAAACGAAAAGGCGGCATCGTGCTGAAACATCGACTTCACCGCCATCGTGGGCAAACCCGGCGCCGCCGTCGGCGCACAGTGCCCGACCGACAACATGCCGCCATTGGCAAAGCTGGCGCCACGCGCCGGGCCCTTATGCTTGTCTAAAATCACCACGTCGTGCCCAGCCTGGCTTAAATACCAGGCAGAGGTTAAGCCAATAATGCCGGCACCTATAATCAGTATGCGCATCGTCACCTCCTTTGATTGAGCGTCCTGTTGTTCATGACGCCACGAAGGCCTCACCTTAACTTGGGACGTTTATTTTTTTAAATAGCGCATAGACATAGTATCATTTTAAACAGTCACATAAAACTAAATGGTCATATGACCGGATGTTGTTTCAAGTAAAAAAAAGTAAAAACACCCAGCCTGGGCTGGGTGTGTCCGTGCCTGAACAAACCGCGTTTTAAGGCAGGTCTCGGCGCATGATGCTGATGGCCATGCCGCGATAATGCGTGCGCTTAATCGTTTGCCAGCCCAGCCCCAAATACAACGTCTCAGCCTCATCGGTGTATAAAAATAACTCTTTAAAACCCATTGCCACGGCCGCGGCCATCACGTGCTCGATCAACCGAGTCGCCACCTTGCGCCCCCGGTATGCTGCTTTCACATAAACCCCCGCCAACCACGGCGTGGCGGCCGTATAAATAGACAGGTCCGCCGCCATTAAAAAAGCGCTCCCGCACAAAACCGTCCCGTCAACCGCCACAAAACCCAGCGGGAGTGCATCCCCCTTAAAGCCCGCCAAAACACGGCAGCGGGTGGCCACGTCGGCGCCTTGCCAAGCCTCATGATGTAATTGGGCCAATTCTGGCCACAGTTCTGGGCACTGCACTAAAGGTCGAATATCCATGATTTGGCTTTTTCCCGATCAAAAAAAACATCATACGCCACAGCGGCATGCATCGGCCAGCACTCAGAAACGGGTTTTTCAAGCACGCCTTAACACTTTTTCTGTGGCAATTATGCCAATCCAAACAGCAAGCCTGCGTCAATCGGACACACCGCGGCATTATTCGCACCGAGCCCAGGCGCTTCGACCACGGTCGCCCGTTCAAAATCCTTGACTTCAATCACCATCCCTGCCAATAATTAATCACATATAAAACGTTGTTTTGTATGTAAAACATTATAAAGCGGCCCGACGATAATGCGAGGCCGTAGCGACCGTCCACTACCAGGAGAAATCATGCAATTTCAAATCAATCAAAAAACCGTTCAGTTTGACGGTGACCCCGAAACCCCCTTGCTGTGGGTTTTACG
>JAGNPU010000046.1 GCA_017989485.1 Neisseriaceae bacterium | reverse complement strand
CCTTAGGCCTGCTGCCCTTGTTGCAAAGCAGCGCCATCGATTTGGCCCAGCCACTGATTGCGGACTGTAAGTCGGGCGTGTCCGGTTCAGGCCGTAAGGCCGCCATTGGGTCGCTTTTGTGCGAAGCGGGCGACAATTTCCAGGCCTATGCCGTCGGCGGTCACCGTCATTTGCCCGAGATCAAACAAACCATTAAAACCACCACCGGCCAACAGGCCAATCTGGTGTTTGTGCCCCACTTAACACCGCTGATTCGCGGCATGCACGCCACGCTGTATGTGACCTTACACAACCCCAACCTAGACGTGCAGGCCCTGTATGAGCAACACTATGCCCATCAAGCCTTTGTGGATGTTTTGCCCAGCGGCAGCTGCCCCCAAACCCGCTCGGTGCGCGGGGCCAATCTGTGCCGCATCAGCATCCAAAAAGCCCCCGAAAGCAACACCTACATTATCCTGTCCGTCATTGACAATTTAATGAAGGGTGCCGCCGGTCAGGCCGTGCAAAATATGAACCTAATGCTGGGCCTAGCCCCAAAAATGGGGTTACAAATCATACCCCTATTGCCTTAATAGTCGCTTTTCGTGGCAAAAAGGACTACAATCATGAAAACTAAATGAAGGAGCACACACATGACTGATACTGCGACCGTTGACACCCCGATTGTCTTCACCGAAAGCTGCTGCACCAAGGTCCAAGACCTGATTGCGGAAGAAAACAACCCCGACCTGAAATTACGCGTGTTCGTAAACGGCGGCGGGTGCTCTGGCTTCCAATACGGCTTTACCTTTGACGAAATCGTGAACGATGACGACTTTGAAATCGAAAAAGATGGCTTAACCTTCTTGGTTGACCCGATGAGCTACCAATATCTGGTGGGCGCTGAGATCGACTACACGGAAAGCCTACACGGCTCACAATTCGTGATCCGTAACCCCAATGCCACCACGACCTGTGGCTGCGGTTCGTCTTTCTCAGTCTAAAACACTGCCTGAGACACCCAAAAGGCTGCCCTAGGGCAGCCTTTGCTGTATCCTAATGGGCATCCCATTAGAATAAATCGCACGAACAGGTCAATATGTGCGAAAATTAATCGCTTGATTCTTATGATGGTCATATTATGCTAGAAACAGACAACCTCATCGGTGGTGCGCCCGAACGTTTGGTGGCCATGCAAAGCATTTCCAAACAAGAAGACGCCTTGGAGCGCGCCCTGCGCCCGAAGATGTTGGACGAGTACGTCGGCCAAACCAAAGCCCGTGAGCAGCTGGAGATTTTCATCCAAGCAGCGAAACAGCGTGGTGAAGCCTTAGATCACACTTTATTGTTTGGGCCCCCAGGCCTAGGCAAAACCACGTTGGCGCACATTATTGCGCGCGAACTTGGGGTCAACCTGCGCCAAACCTCGGGACCGGTACTGGAACGTGCCGGCGACTTGGCGGCGCTTTTGACCAACCTCGACCCCCACGACGTGTTGTTTATCGATGAAATTCATCGTTTAAGCCCCGTGGTGGAAGAGATTTTGTACCCCGCGCTGGAAGACTATCAGTTAGACATCATGATAGGGGAAGGCCCTGCCGCTCGCTCGGTGAAGATAGATTTACCCCCTTTTACACTGGTGGGTGCAACTACTCGGGCCGGCATGCTGACTAACCCGTTGAGGGATCGATTCGGCATCGTGTCGCGGCTGGAGTTTTACACGGCCAGCGAGCTGGCCACCATCGTCAGCCGCTCTGCCAAGCTATTAGAATTAAGCCTGGCAGAGGCAGGGGCTTGGGAAATTGCCACCCGTAGCCGTGGCACGCCCAGAATCGCCAACCGTCTACTGCGCCGCGTGCGCGACTACGCCGAAGTCAAACACGACGGCGTGATCAATGCCGAAGTGGCCGATGCGGCCTTACAGATGCTGGACGTTGACCCCTTGGGCCTAGACGTCATGGACAGGAAGTTTCTGGAGGCGGTGTTGTTTAAATTTGGCGGTGGCCCCGTCGGCCTAGACAACGTCGCGGCCGCCATTGGCGAATCCACCGACACCATTGAAGACGTGATTGAGCCTTTTTTAATCCAGCAGGGATTTTTACAACGCACCCCTCGGGGGCGCATGGCCACGCCAAAATCGCAACATCATTTTGGCTTAAACCCAGAAAATGATGCATAAGCAGTGGTTTAACCACATTATTTAAACGGTTTAAAGACAATCGGCCACAATAGATTGCGCTGCTTACTTGATACATATAATATTTAATATATTAATTTATAATATAACTCTATTGACACCCGTAATATGATCAGCTTGATCAAAGGAACTCACTATGAATCGTGTCCTACTCGTTGATGACGATACTGTTTTGACTGAACTTTTAAGCGAATACTTAACCGCCGAAGGCTTGAGCGTGGATGCCGTCCACGACGGTGAAGCCGGTGTAAAAGAAGCCGCCTCAGGCCTGTATGACGTCATTGTGCTCGACTCAATGATGCCCAAGCTAACCGGCTTGGATGCCTTGAAAATCATTCGCCAAAACAGCAAAATCCCCATCATCATGCTCACCGCCAAAGGTGACGACATTGACCGCATCATCGGCTTGGAAATGGGTGCCGATGACTATGTACCTAAGCCTTGCACCCCACGTGAACTGCTGGCGCGCATCAATGCGATTTTACGCCGCTCGAACAATCACGACACCAGCGTCGACAATAATGCAATCCTGACCGTGAGCAACATCACCCTGTCGCCAGAAACGCGTCAGGTTAAGCTAGGCGACGCCCCTTTGGATTTAACCAGCACCGAATTTAACCTATTAGAGGTTTTACTGCGCCGTGCTGGCCAGGTCGTGAGCAAAGACATGCTGTCACAAGAAGGCCTAGACCGTAAGCTGGCCAAGTTTGACCGCAGCATTGACGTGCACATTTCCAGCATCCGCCAAAAAATTGGCGACCCTTCGTTAATCCAAACGATACGTGGCCTAGGGTATTTATTCACCAAAAACTAAGCCCATGACATGAACCGCCTCTTTTATAAGATTTTTGCCATCTTCTGTATGGTGATCATGCTGGCCGCGCTGGTTTTGGGTGGGGTTTTTTGGTTTTTTCAAGCCTCGTTGCAAGAAAGTCATCGCAATCAGCAAAGAAACCAAAGCGCCGCATTTTTGCGCAGCAGCCTAACCGTCTTCCATCAGCGTGGTGAAGAAGGGTTAAAAGAGCTATTAATGGACTGGCAAAACAGCCGCATTGCCCCCAACCTCTTCATCATCCGTGGGGACAGCGACAGGGACATATTGGATCGCCCTATCGACATGGCCCAGGTCATGGACGCAGTGGCACTGGCACGGGCCAATCCAGAAGCCAAACAGGCCCGCTTAAGCTATGACAACCTCGGTGAAGAATACCTATTCTTTATCCGTGACTGGCACAAGGCCGTCCTGAAAGACAGCCTACAACAGGCGTCGCTGATACCAGGACTGCCCCCCTCGCCTAACCGCTATGAAGCCATTATTTTACTGAGCCTGATTTCGGCCGGCCTTCTTTTGGCCTTCACCCTGGCCCACTACATCGCCATGCCGATACGCACCTTACACGACGGCTTTGACCAGCTGGCCAAGGGCAATCTTAAAATCCGTCTGGCCGAAAAAATGCATGGCCGTCATGATGAATTAACCGACCTGGCCTCTGATTTTGACCACATGGCCAACCGCCTGCAGGTGCTGGTGACCTCACAGCAAAACTTACTCCATCACGTCTCCCACGAGATGCGCTCGCCGCTGGCGCGGCTACAAGCCCTGTTGGGCCTGGCCCAACAGCAGCCCGAAAAATACGAAAAACACCTGTCGCGCATTGAAGCCGAGCTCACCCGCATGGACATTCTGATTGCCGAGCTGTTGACCCTGTCGCGCCTGGAAACGGGCAGCACCAAAATCCTATTGGAGCCCATTGAGTTTAATGAATTCCTAGACCAGCTCATCACCGACTGTCACAGCATCACCGTCCACCATAAAAAAACCATACTGTGGTCGCCCTATCCTGAGCCCATCTACATTCACGCCAACGAAGACATGCTGTACCGCGCCTTTGACAACGTGATCCGCAACGCCTGCACCTACGCACCGGATGACTCCATCATCGACATCCAGCTGCAGGTGACCGCAAAATGGCTATTGGTCAACATCATGGATCAGGGCGAAGGCATCCCGCCAGAGCAGCTGGCCAAGATTTTTGACGCGTTTTATCGCGCCACCACGACCCAGCACATTAAGGGCACCGGCCTAGGCCTGTCGATTACCAAGCAAATCATTGAGCAGCACGGCGGCAGCGTCACCGCCGAAAACCTAAAGCCCAAAGGCTTTACCATGCACATTGTGTTGCCGCTGAGCGCGGCGGCAGAAACCTTAGAAACCCCATAAAAAAACGCCACCGAAACTCGGTGGCGTTTTTTTATGGGGTGATGCGCAAAGCTTAGTCTTCTTCAAACAAACGCTCTACTTCAGCAATATAACCCTGCATGGCCTCGTCGGCACTCATGCCGCTGATTTTTGCCCAGGCTTCATGCTTGCGCTTGCCAACCAAGTCAAACATGCCGGGCGCTTCGCCTGTCACGTCGCCTTCAGTGGCTTGCTTGTAAAACGAATACAGCTTCAACAGGCTATTATTATCAGGGCGCTCGGCCAGGCTTTTCACATCGGCCTGGGCTTGCTCAAACTTCTTGGCTAATTCACTCATATTGGCTCCTTTATTAGGGTGCGGCGTCAGGGCCAGCAATGGCCCTAGCGCACGATTGGCCGCGGTCGCGACCAGACGCTCTGATTCTGCATGACATTGTGACCGAGTGTCTACTCTAACCCTCAGCGGGGCCACATAAAAACAGCCGGCGATGGCCGGCTGTGGAAAACAACAGTGTGTCACGCTTACTGATTGTCTTTAATCGACTGCAGCAGCTGCTCATAAGGCGCATAGCCTGCCTGGCTTTTACCATTCGGGAACACCACCGTCGGCGTGCCGCTAAACCCAAGCTGGCTGCCCAAGGCCATGGTGTCGGCAACGGGGTTCTCACAGCTGGCCGATGCCGGGACTTGCTTACCCTGACGCATCCAACTCGTCCACGCCGCCGCCCTGTCTGCGCTACACCAGATTTTTTCTGATAACGGCTGGGCTTGGGCATGCAAAGAGGGAATGGGCATCAAGAAGGTGTAAATCGTCACGTCGTCCATTTTGGCAAACTCTTGCTCCAGCTTCACGCAATAAGGGCACAGTGGATCCGAAAACACCACCACTTGCATGGTGCCCTTGCCGCGAACTTCTTTAATCGCCTTGTCTAAGGGCAAGGCTTTAAAGTCAATTTTATTCAGCTCTTGCTGGCGTTCGCTGGTCAGGTTTTTTTGCTGTTTGATGTCGACCAGATCTCCGCTGAGCAAATACTGGGCCGTTTTATCCACATACACAATTTGGTTACCACTCACAACCACTTCATACACGCCCGCCATCGGCGTGGCGGCCGTTGAAATCACCGACAAGCCTTGCTCGCCATATACTTTTTCAATGTTGGCTTTAATCGTTTTCGCCGTCGCCGCATCCAGCTCGCCAGCGGGCTGCTGAGCACAGGCCATCAGAGGCAAAACGGCAAAAGCCATGGCCACTTTCGTGGTGAATTTATTCATAAAACATCCTTGTCTGTATCGGGCGTACGCACGCCAGGTGCACCATGTTGCGTACCTTATCTTTATTTGCATAAAAGTGCAAATACCCTGTGTATCTTCATGTCGTTGTAAATATTAATTTAAGACTCTAGCAGGCCCTAAAAGTTTAACTTGCATCCCATCTTTAATGTGGCCACAATTAATACTTTCTTATTATTTTGACGTAGGCGCCTCATGTACCCAGTCCGCTACCCCAGTGAATCCCTATTTCTTGACGTTCAAGGCCTTAAACTCCACCTACGCCACTGGCCCCGCCCTAACAAACCCAAGCTATTATTGCTCCACGGCTGGATGGACGCATCGGCCAGCTTTCAGTTTCTGGTCGACAGCCTCCCCCCCGAATGGGATATTTATGCTTTAGACTGGCGCGGCTTTGGCCTCAGCGACCATCAGGCCTACGGCTATTACGACCGCAACCACATGCTGCTGGACTTGCACTACGTGCGCCAACACCTGTGCCCCAATGATGAGCCCATCCACGTCGTGGGCCATAGCCTCGGCGGCATGCTGGCCTCAATGTATGCGGGCGCCCTGCCCGAAACCTTTAAAACCCTGACCGTGGCCGAAGGCTTTGGCGTGCCCAATGGCGACCTCAATAAGGCCCACATCCGCCTGCGCCACTATATTGAAGAACACGCCACCTTACAGCCCTATCCCGCGCCGACCACCCTGGCCGAGCTGGCCCAAAAGCAACGGCAGCGCAATCCTTTATTGAGCGAAGATCAGGCCCTGTTCGTGGCCGAGGCGCTGGCCCATGTCGATGCCGATGGCCAGCTGGTTTATCGAGCCGACAAAAAGCACAAGCACACCACGCCCACGCCTTATTACTATGATTACGCCAAGGCCGTATGGCGGCTAATCAGCTGCCCGACGCTGCTGCTGCACGGCGACACCGTCGCCCACAACCATTATCTTAACGCGATCAAAGACACCCTGAGCGAACGCATGGCCTGCTACCCGCAGGCACAGATACACAAATTCAGCGGCGTTGGTCATATGTTGCAATGGGAAGCCCCACAGGCCTTTGCCGATGCTTTAGCCGCCTTTTTACGCCAACATGAAACCGCCCCTGCGGCAACACCCTTGGCGTGAAGATGGTTTCATGCCAAAATCAAGCCTATACAGACCAAACACCTGAGACGCCATGACGCCTATTCTTGCCTTTGACATTGAGACCATTCCTGACGTCGCGGGGTTACGCACCCTATACGACCTTGAAGCCCACATCAGTGACGCCGACGTGGTTGCGCTGGCCCTGCAAAAAAGACGGGCGCAAAACGGCTCGGAGTTCATGCAGCACCACCTCCATCAAGTGGTGGCGATTTCCTGCTGCATGCGCTGGGGACCGGACAAGCTACACGTCAACACCATAGGCGACGCCGGCGACAGCGAAGAAACCATGATTGCCAAGTTTTTTGAGCTGATTGAGCGCTACACGCCCCAGCTGGTGAGCTGGAATGGTGGCGGCTTTGACCTCCCGGTGCTGCATTACCGCGCCATGATCCACGGCATTCCGGCGTCGCGCTACTGGGACACCGGCGACGGTGACTTTGGCGACAGCCGCGACTTCAAGTGGAATAACTACATCAGCCGCTATCACAGCCGCCACTGCGACCTCATGGACTTATTGGCCCTGTACCAACCCCGCGCCAACGTGCCCTTAGACGACATGGCCAAGCTATGTGGCTTTCCTGGCAAAATGGGCATGGACGGCAGCATGGTGTGGACGGCCTATCAAAACCAGCAGCTGGCCGACATTCGCGACTACTGCGAAACCGACGCCGCCAACACCTATTTAATGTATTTACGCTTCCAGCTCATCCGCGGCCAATTAGACGCCGACGAATACCAGCTGGAAATCAACCGCATGAAAGACTATTTGGCCCCGCAAACCAGCCAACACTGGCAAGAATTTTGCGCGGCATGGGCATGACATGATTCAGTCTTTGACCTTAATCGGGGTAGGCCTCATCGGCGGCTCCTTCGCCCTAGACCTCAAGCGTAAAGGTCTGGTGCAGCACGTTTACGGCGTCGACATCGATGCCGCCAACCTGGAGCGGGCCATAGAACGCCGCGTCATCGACGAGGGCTTTACCGAAATCAACGCCACGGCGGCCAGTGCCGACGTGGTGGTGTTGGCCACGCCGGTACGCGCCATCCACAAGGTCATCCAAGCGCTGGCCCCACTGTTGGGGCCCAACACCATCGTCACCGACGTGGGCAGCACCAAGCGCACCATTATTCACGCCTATGAAACGTATTTACCGGCCCACCTGCCCCTATGCGTGGCCGCCCACCCAATTGCCGGCTCCGACCGCAGCGGCGCGCTGGCGGCCCAGTTTGGCCTGTTCCAACAGAAAAAAGTGGTGCTGTGCGCCCATGACCAGCAAAACCCCAGCGCCTACGGCACCTTAAAACACCTGTGGACGTCTGTCGGCGCCGTGGTGCATGAGCTAGACGCCCACACCCACGACCAAATTTTTGCCGCCGTCAGCCACCTGCCCCACCTATTGGCCTACGCCTTTGTCAACCAAATCGCCCAGGCCGATCAGGCCGACGCCTATTTTGACTTCGCCGCCTCTGGCTTTCGCGACTTCACCCGCATTGCCTCTAGCCAACCCGACATTTGGGCCGACATCACCATGGCCAATCAGGATTTATTATTGACCCTGATCGAGGCCCAACAACAGCAGCTGTCACAGCTACACCAACTCATTGCCAAAAAAGACGCTCAGGCCCTAAGGCAATACTATGCCCAGGCCAAAAAAGCGCGAGATGACTGGCAAGACCATCAACCCTCTTAGCTTTTGAGAAAGACCCTACGTTTTATGAATATTGCCACTTGGAATGTCAACTCTTTGAATGTCCGCCTGCCCCACGTTTTAGACTGGCTGGCCCACAATCCTACCGACGTTTTGGCCCTACAAGAACTGAAATTAGATCAGGACAAATTCCCCGAGCAGGCGTTTATTGACGCCGGCCATCACGCCACCTGGTTTGGCCAAAAAACCTATAACGGTGTGGCCTTCATCAGCAGCCTGCCCGCCCAAGACGTGGTGTGCGGCATGCCCGACTTTGAAGACCCACAACGACGCGTCATCGCCGCCACCTTTGGCGACGTGCGCGTGATCAACGTGTACTGCGTCAACGGCGAAGCCGTTGGCAGCGACAAGTTTGCCTATAAAGAAGCCTGGTTTAAGGCCTTACACGGCTTTGTCGCCGCCGAAATGGCCGCCCACCCTAACGTGGTGTTGCTGGGCGACTTCAACATTGCCCCTGCCGACCTAGACGTGTACGACCCAGAAAAATGGCAGGACAAGATTTTGTGTTCGAAAGAAGAACGCGCCTGGCTGCAAGCCCTATTAGACCTAGGCCTAGACGACAGCCTGCGCACGTTTAACCCCACTGAGCCGTGCTTTACCTGGTGGGACTACCGCATGCACATGTTCCGCCGCAAGCTGGGCCTGCGCATCGACCACATTTTGATCAGCGCGCCGCTGCAAACCAAAGTCGGCAAGGTGTGGGTGGACATCGAACCGCGCGCCTGGGAGCGCCCTAGCGACCACGCGCCGGTGAGCATCGAGCTCACCCTATAACCTCTTGGTTTAAAGGCCATGTTCCCCGCACAGGGCCTTTTTCATGCCCGCGGGCCGAGGACAATGCCTTACTCAGGGTCGTGGCCCTTGAC
>JAGNPU010000325.1 GCA_017989485.1 Neisseriaceae bacterium | reverse complement strand
CCACCTTCATGGCCCAGTCTTCGACGATGATTTGCTTTTCGGCCAAGACCATTTGCGCTTGGGCCAGCCGTTCGCTGGCGACGACATTGGCTTGGGCCAGCTGGCTGATCTGGGCGTCGGCTTGTAGCTGTTCACGCTGCAGGCGTTTTTGGGTGTCTTGCTGGTGGCGAATTTGCTCTTCTAAGCGCGCCAATTGTTCTCTGACCATGGCCCACTGGGTTTGGATCTGATTGACGGCCGCCTGGGCATCGTATTCGGCCAGCTGTTGCTGATAAAGCGACTCGTTGATTTGGGTCAGGCCGAGGCCGATTTCTGCCTGTTCGGTTTCTAAGGCCGCCAGCGCCACGCGCGCCGTCTGTTCGGCCGCCTGTGCTTCATCATGGCGCATCAACGCCAGCAGGTTTTGTTGGTGGTGGAGGTTGGTTTTGAGCTCTTGGTAGCGAGAGGCCACCTTAGACTGGCGCCCCAAGCGCTCCATTTGCCGGTTGAGCTCGGTTTGCAAATCATGTAGCCGAGCCAGATTGTCATGGGTGTCTTTCAGGCGGGCCTCGGTTTCGCGGCGACGCTCCTTGTATTTAGACACGCCGGCGGCTTCTTCCAAATAGGCACGTAAATCTTCGGGGCGGGCTTCAATAATGCGCGAAATCATGCCTTGCTCAATCACCGCATAGCCTCGTGCGCCCACGCCCGTCCCTAAGAAAAGGTCGGTGATGTCTTTGCGGCGCACCTGCTGCTGATTGATGAAGTAGGCGGAATCACCCTGGCGATTCAAGGACCGTTTGATCGAAATTTCAGCGTATTGCCCCCACGACCCCTGCATGAGGTGGTCTGAGTTGTCAAAAACCAGCTCCACCACGGCACGCGACACCGGTTTTCGGGTATTGGCACCGTTAAAGATCACGTCCTGCATGTTTTGGCCGCGCAGCTGCTTGGCCGAGGCCTCGCCCAGCACCCAACGCACGGCATCAATGACGTTGCTTTTGCCACAGCCATTGGGCCCAATCACCGCCACCAGCTGGCCGGGGACGTGAATATTGGTTGGATCGACAAAAGACTTAAAACCTGCAAGTTTGATATGGGTAAGGCGCACAAACAACCCCTGAAGACGGTGGTGAGAATCGGATTTTAACGGAAAACGACAAGATGTGCTTGTCCTATTGCGATCGCGGCCGCGGCATCAGTCCGTCCAGTCGCGCTTGACCCTGTCTAGCTGGCGCCGATCACGCTTGGTGGGGCGCCCATCAGGATAGGCCTCCGAGCCTCTGGCCGCCTGATTTAACGCCTGCATGTCGATGCGTTTGGTCATCACGGCTTGGTCTTCAAGATACATCAGGCGCGCTTCGGGCGCCCCGCGTCGCTGCGGGCTCAGGCTTTGGACGGTAAACTTATACGGCAATGAGTTGAGCGTCATGTCGACGACGTGGCCAACGCTGATTTGCTTGCTGTTTTTCACCCGCTCGCCGTTGACCTGAACGCGGCCTAATTCAATGTGTTTTTGTGCCAGCGCTCTGGTTTTAAAAAAGCGGGCGGCCCACAGCCATTTGTCTAAGCGCATTTCAGAAAGTTGCGTCATGATGGTCCTTTATAATCGTTTCATGTTGGCTAAAGCGCAGCCCTAGCGCGTGGCTGCCAAACGCATTCAAATGATTGTTGTTCATGTACATGGGCTTGCCCCCCAAGGTTAACGACGCCGGTAAATAGGGGCCGACATCCACCCAATAGACGTTGGGCACTTCGTCGACCAAGGCCTTAATCCTAGCATTGGCCCGCAAGGTGGCGGCATCTTGCTTGGGCTGATTGGCCGTGGCCAAACCCCCCAGGCCCAGCTGGTTGATTTTAATCGCCCTGACGGGATTATAGTCAGCATTTTGTAGGGATGAGAACACATAAATCGGTTTTTGTGCCGACAGGGTCTTTAAGGTCGCCACGAATTTTTGTTCGTAGTCTGGGTCGGCATAACGGCTTTGGGTATAGCCCAGCTGATAAGACCAGCGCGAGGCCAGAAAAATGGCGTCGTAATCGTCCCAATGCTGTGTGATGTAGGTACGCAACTGTTGGCACAGGGCCAATACCGAATCATCTAAAGCCGTTTCGAACACATAGTCTTGCACCGGCGAACAGGCACTGACGGCACGCACGTCGGCGCGCCATCCTTCTTTTTTACCGACCACGTCGATGAACTTGGCCAGATGGGCGGTGTAGGAGTCGCCCACCATGAGGACGGTCGCGGGTTGGTTGGGGTCGCCCTGGCGGCAATCTTGCGCAAAGCCATCGTAGCAAACGTCATCGCCTAGGTAGGTTAACGCCGTCGGTGGGTACAGGGCTTCGCGCCAGGGCGGCGCATGACTGAGCGCGACCATGGCGGCTAATGCCGCTATAGGCCCTAGGTAAAAGGCGCCTAGGCTAGGCCATAGCCGCAAGCGGCTGTGCCGTGCCGGTTGTTCAACGGTGTAATAGCTGGCAATCGACAACACCACCATCAACACCACGGCCACGGCCAACCAGGAATAGGGTAAGGCGCTTTGGCCATAAACGTAGCGCATGAAGGCCAAGATCGGCCAATGCCAAAGGTAGAGTGAGAAAGACCAAAGGCCGATCAAAATCACCTTAGGCCGCTGAAACAGCCATTTACTGTAATGGCTTAAGGTCTCGTCGTAAATAAAGAGCGCCACGCCTAAGGCCGGCAACAGGGCGGTGGCCCCTGGAAAACGCATGTCGGTACGATAAAACACCAAACACCCCAACATGATGATCAGCCCCAGCCAGCCCATCACCCGCTGATACGGACGGCGTTGCGATGGCCACAGGGCCATGAGGCAGCCAAACAACAGCTCCGGTGCCCGTACCCAGGGCAGATAATAGGCCTGCTCTGGCGCCACGTTGACCTGCCATTGGGCCAGCAGGGTAAAGCCCAGCAACAGCCCTAAGGTGGCTGTGAACAGGCCTACAT
>JAGNPU010000045.1 GCA_017989485.1 Neisseriaceae bacterium | reverse complement strand
AGCCTGCTTTGGCAAACGTACGGTTAAAGGATTAAATCATGTTTGAATTTACGGGCAAAACAGTTTGGCTCACGGGCGCCTCAGGCGGCATTGCGGTGAGCTGCATCCACAAGCTGTATCAGGCCGGTGCCAATTTGGTGCTGTCGGATTTAAACCTGGCGGCGCTGCAGGCGTTTGCCGCTGAGCTAGACCCTAGCGGCGAGCGGGTGTTGGCACTGGCGCAGGACGTGTCTGACTCGGCTCAGGCCAATCAGGTGGCCCAGGCCGCGGTGGCCAAGTTTGGCGGCCTCGACGTGGTCATCCCCTGTGCCGGCCTGTATTGGGAAAAGCCTTTGCGCGACATTTCTGACCAGGAGTGGGGCAAGGTGACGGCGGTGAACTTGGACGGCGTGTTTTACACCATCCGCGCCGCCATTCCCTATCTGCGACCCGGCGCGGCGATTGTGAACGTGACCTCTATGGCTGGGCACAAGGGCAGCCTCAACCACGGCCACTATGCGGCGTCTAAGGGGGCGGTGCTCAATCTGACCCGCACCCTGGCCTTGGAGTTGGCACCGAACGTGCGCGTCAATAACGTGTCGCCCGGGCTGATCGACACGCCCATGGTTGGGCAGTTAATGGCGGCCAAGGGCGAACAGCTATTAGACCAAACGCCGTTAAAACGCCTCGGTTCTGCCGATGAGGTGGCCGACGCCATTGTGTATCTGGCCTCTGATTGTGCCAGCTTTATTACGGGGGAAACCCTGCATGTGAACGGCGGCCTCTACATCGCCAGCTGACGCACAGGTAAAAGCGGCGCGCTGAATGGTTCAGCGCGCCGCTTTTTTTTATGGTTTAGGGCTAAATCGAGTCGTTGCCGAGGCTGCTGAACTGATTCAAGCGACGCTTATAGTTATACACGGCGGCCTGGCCGGCGTCCAACAGGTGTTCGTCGTTGTGGGCGCAGGCTTGGGCGATGTCGCCGGCGAGGATGGCGTCGAGGATGAGTTTTAAATCGGCATGGCCTTGACGGACGCGGTCTTCATACACAAAGGCAAAGTGTTTGAACAGGCCCACCCGTTCTTGAATGCGGTTGATGAACTCTTCTAACACGCTGTTGTTGGCGCCTTTGGACAGCAGGGCATAGAACTGGTCTTTATAGGCCCAGCGCTGGGCCACGGTGCCGTTTAAAAAATCGGCATCCAAACGATGGTATAAGGCTTGTAGTGGCTGCTTCATGGCGTCGCTGGTGTTTTTCATGTACAGCTCGATCATCAGGCTTTCCACACGCGCCCGCACCAGGTAGAGATTAATGATGTCTTCCTCGGTGAGCCGGGTGACGATGGGGCCCTGCATGGGGATGACGGTGACCAGCTGTTCGCTTTCCAATAGCCGCAACACTTCTCTGACCACGGTACGCGAGACGCCGTAGCGTTCGCACAGATGGTTTTCAATCAGGCGGTCGCCGGGCAGAAAAACGCCTTCTAAAATGTCGTTTTTTAACAGCTGGGTGACCTGCTGGCGCAGCGGCGCCGCCTGCCTGCTGGCTAAATTTTTCCCTACCATGTGTCTATACCTTTTTTCATTATAATAATACTGTATTACGAATAGAGTATAGCCGAAACCTTAGGCACTGGACATCGAAATACGTGGTTTTTATGGTCCTTTTTGTGGGGGCGGCAGGAGGGCGCAGAGGCTTGTGCCGCGAAGGGCGGCGACAGTGGTTTATTGGCCGGTGGCTAGTGTGTTTTATCCACAGCCACGCCCCCTGTTGGGCTCGGCGGTGGGGAAGGATGCGCCGTTGTGATTAGGTCCGTTGCCGCGGCAAAAACGCCAGCCAGTCATCGTGTCTTGCGCCCGTATGGGCGAGCGAACACAACCCGTTCTGGCCGTCATCCTCGCGCAGGCGGGGATCCAAAAATCGCTGGCCGCCCATAAACCATGGGTGTTTTTGATGTGGTCAATGAGTGGGGTACAGCCAAACAGTCGTCGTCAAAAAAAACACCGAGCCAAAATGGGGTCGGCTCGGTGTGTGGGGCGGGTGCGGGTTGTCGGGTCAGTAGGCTGGTCCTCGAGAACAGGCAGAGGCCAAAGCGTGACCAAGATGCGCCACGCTTGAAACCATCCATTTATAGGCTAGGGTAATCGGTATAGCCTTCAGCCCCCCCACCGTAAAACGTTTCGGGGCGTTGTTCGTTGAGCTCCGCACCTATGTGTAAACGCTCCGCCAGGTCTGGGTTGGCAATATAGTGACGGCCAAACGCCACCGCATCAATATACCCTTGTTCGATTAAGGTCTCGGCCTTCTGAGGCGTATACGCCCCCGAGCCGACAATCACGCCGCTGAAGCGTGCGCGTACTTTTTGGCGGAATGACTCGCTGTAAGGCTGACCACCGGCCCAGTCGGGTTCTGAAAAATGCAGGTAGGCGATGCCGCGCTTGCCCAGTTGTTCGATCAGATAAAGGGCTTCGGCTTCTTCATGCTCACCGTTGTTAATCCCTTGGAACGTGCCTAGGGGCGAGATGCGGATGCCAATTCTGTCGGCCTGCCATTCGGCACTGACGGCATCCACCACCTCAAGCACCAGGCGGGTGCGATTTTCCAGGCTGCCACCGTACTGATCCGTACGGTGGTTGGCGTCAGCGGCGAGAAATTGATGGAGCAGATAGCCATGGGCTGAATGCAGTTCGATCAAATCAAATCCGGCCTCACGCGCGTTGGCCACGGCGTGTCGAAAATCGTTCACAATGCCCGGGATTTCCTCTGTGGCCAGGGCGCGTGGCAGCGCCGTGGCCACGCGAGTCGGGCGGCCTTGTTCATCGCGTAAAGACGTACGGGCTTCTGCACGAATCGCCGAAGGGGCAACGGGTGGCTGCTGGTCTGGCTGTAGGCTGTTGTGGGAAATGCGGCCGGTATGCCAAAGCTGTACCGCGATCTTGCCCTGTTGGGCATGAACGCCGGCGGTGATGGCCTGCCACGCGGCCACTTGTTCTGGGCTGTGCAAGCCAGGCGCGCCGGCATAGCCTTTGGCTTGAGCCGATATTTGAGTCGCCTCGGTGATGATGAGGCCTGCGCCGGTGCGCTGGCGATAATATTCCCCCATTAAGGGCGTTGGTATGTCACCGGGTTCAATGCTGCGCAGGCGCGTTAAGGGGGCCATGAAAATACGGTTTTTGACGGTAATCGCACCCACTTTGAGGGGGGTAAATAAGGTGTTTTTTGACATGTTTAATCCTAAAATAGACCGGTCGACTAGTTGTGGTGTAAATAAAAACCCGCGCTATGAGCGGGGCGACGCTAAAAATTCGGTGATGTGGGCGAGGGCGCACACCAATGGCGTGGCGCTGTATGAAATTTTTGCCTGCAAGCTGGCGCCTAGCCAGAGCGCGTACATCATGTGGGCCTGATCGTGGGCTTCGCCGCTAAAATCAAGGTGTTCCTCTGCGCGGCTGTGTTCGAGTGCGGTGCACAGATGGGCAATCACCTGAGCAGAGCCCTGATCCAGGGCATGGCGCATGTCTTCGGAGAGGTCACACACCTCTGCCGACAGCTTGACGGTCAAGCAGTTAACTAACTGATTGTGGTCATGAAAGTAGTTCAGGCTTTGCTGGTACCAAGCGATCAGCCGTTCTCGGGCGGAGCCCTCGCCACTGCTAAAGTGCGCGTGTAGCTGCTGGTTGTAAAGCGCGTAATGGCGTTCTAGCATGGCCACGCCAAAGGCTTCTTTAGACCGAAAATAGTGATAGAACGACCCTTTGGGTATCTTGGCCGTGGCCAATAGCTCACTTAACCCCATACCGGTAAAGCCGCGGCTCAGGCAAAGCTGAGCGCCGGTGGCCAGAAGGTGTTCTTTGGTGTCATGTTCAGTAGGGCTTTTCATGCCGCTCATGATACTAGACCATTCGGTCTAGTGCAAGAGGGAGCAGACCCTAAATGGTTTCGTCGCCTCCATCGGCTGGATGCAGAGGGGGCGGCCAAAAAAAAACGACTCTGCTCAGGGCACAGTCGTTTTTAGGTCAGGCATGGGCTAGCGGCTAATGGGCCCCTCCGCCACCAGAAACGGGGCCGTTAATGGGTTTGGCAAACCAAATCACCACCACCAGAATGAGGAACAAAATCCCCGAGGCCCAGAAAATTTCGGTGGCGCCCAAAATATGACTTTGCTGGTTAATGCTTAAGTCGGTATAGGCCGCACTTTGGCTCGGCGACATGCCCAGCGAGGCCAGCTTGTCCATCCACGACAGCGTCACCGGATTGTAGTCGGTAAAGTGTTCGGTCAACTGGGCGTGATGGAGGGTGGCGCGTCGCTCCCACATGGTGGTGGTGATGGAGGCGCCGATGCCGCCAAACAAAATCCGCACAAAGTTAGACAGGCTGGAGGCGCTGGCAATTTGATGAGGCTGCATGCGCGACAGGGTAATCGCGGTCAGCGGCAGGAAGAACATCGACATGCCTAAGCCTTGGACAAACTGGGGCCAGAACACGTCCCAGAACGTCATTTGCACGCTGAAGTGGCTGCGCCAGAAGAAGCAGATGGCGTAGGTGACAAAGCTAAACGTCACCAATAGCCGCATGTCGAGCCGCTGCCCATACTTGCCGATGAGGGGCGAGAGAATCACCGGCAAAATCCCAATGGGGGCGGCCGCCAATCCGGCCCAGGTGGCGGTGTAGCCCATTTGGGTTTGCAGCACCAGGGGCAGCAGAATGATGTTGCCCATGTACACCATAAAGGCGAGGCTGAGGCTGATCACCCCAACGGTAAAGTTGCGGTCTTTAAACAGCGACAGGTCGATAATGGGGTGCTTGGCCCCAATTTCCCAAATCACCAAATAGGTCAGCGCCACCACGGTGATCACGGTGAGGGCAATGATTTCGGTGGAGGCAAACCAATCCAATTCCTTGCCCCGGTCCAACATCATTTGCAGCGCACCCACGCCCACGACCAAGAGGGACAGGCCCATGCGGTCTATGGGTAAGTGGGTAATCGGCGTTTCGCGCGTTTTCAGCTGCTTCCAGCTGACCAAGGCGGCAAACAGGCCAATGGGCAGGTTGATGAAGAAAATCCAGCCCCAGTGCCAGTTGTCGCTGATGATGCCGCCCAAAATGGGGCCAAAAATCGGCGCCACAATAATCGTCATCGACCACAGCGCCAGCGCCATGCCGCGTTTTTCAGGCGGATAGGCCGACAGCAATAGGCTTTGCGACAGCGGAATCATCGGGCCGGCCACCGCGCCTTGCAAAATGCGGAAGAAAATCAATAATTCTAGGCTGGGGGCAATCCCACACAGCCACGAAGCCAAGGTAAACAGCAGGGTGGACCACACGAACAGCCTCACCTCGCCAAACCGTTTGGCCAACCAACCCGTCAGCGGTACCGCAATGGCGTTTGCCACCGCAAAGGAGGTAATGACCCAGGTGCCTTGAGACGTGGCCGCCCCAAGATTGCCTGAGATGGTGGGCAGGGCGACGTTGGCAATGGTGGAGTCCAAAACCTGCATGAACACCGCCAAAGACAAGGCCAAGGTCACCCATACCAACCGTGATCCGTATAAAGGTTGATGCGCCATAATCGTTATCCTAAACCTTTACTGGGCGTTGTCGGCAATGATTTCGGCGATTAAGGCATCGGCCTGAGCCAAATCAGGCGTCAGCGCCGAGCTTTTGCGCACGGAGGCGTTGTCGACCTTGGCATCGGTCACGTTTTTGCCGTCCTGGTTGGCGGTGTTGACCAATACATGCATAGACAGGCCAACGCGCAAGGGGTTTTTGGCCAATTCTTTCGGGTCTAAGCTAATGCGTACCGGCACGCGCTGGACCACCTTAATCCAGTTGCCGGTGGCGTTTTGTGCCGGCAAGACCGAGAAGGCGCTGCCGGTGCCGGCGGAGAGGCCCATCACGGTGCCTGAGTATTTGACCTTGCTGCCATACAGGTCGGCTTGGATGGTCACCGGTTGACCAATGCGCAGGTTGACCAGCTGGCTTTCTTTAAAGTTGGCGTCTATCCACAAGTCGTGTAGGGGCACCACGGCCATCAGCGGCGCGCCGGGGTTGATGCGTTGGCCGACCTGAACGTTGCGGCGGGCGATTTGCCCGGCCACGGGGGCGCGTAAGTGGGTTCTTTGTAGCTCTAACCAAGCGGTTTTGACGTGGCTGGCTGCGGTTTGAACCGCAGGCTGCTGGTCTATGCTGCTGTCGCCGATCAGGGCTTTGGCGGCTTTGGCCTGTTCCTGAGCCGCAACGAGCTGGGCTTGTGCCGACAGCACCGCTTCGCGCGCGTGGCTGAGCTCTTCGGCCGAAATGGCGTCGGTGCCGGCCAGGCGTTCACGACGTTGCAAGTCGGTTTGTGCCCTGGCCAGCTGGGTTTTGCCCAGCAATACCTGAGCGTCAAACTGGCGGGTGTTGGCGCTGAGCTGGCGGTTTTGGCGCAGGGCATTGATTAACTCGTTGCGGGCGCGTTCAAAGGCCAGCTTGGCGTCGTTTTCGTCCAGAATGACGAGGGTTTGGCCGGCGGCCACGGTGTCGGTGTCTTCTACGTTGATTTGGGCCACGGTGCCGCTGATTTGTGGGGTGATTTGCACCACGTTGCCGTTGACGTAGGCGTCGTCGGTAGACTCTTCGTGCTGCCATACCATGAACCACAGCAGCAAGAAGGCAAGGGCAATGACGATGAAGACCAGGGTGGCCACCACCAGGTTGCGCTTGCGTTTTTGCCCGATGGCGGTTTTTTTCATGCCGTGCTTGGGGGCTTTGGCTTGGCTAGTGGCTTCTGGGGCCACGGCTTCAGGCTGTTCGTTGTGTGTGTCTTGACTCATGTTTATTCCTCAATTTCGCTGTTAAAACCACCGCCAAAGGCAGTATTAAGGGCATTCCAGGCCAGTTTCTGGGTGGCCATGCTGTCGATGTAGGCGCTTTGTTGGGCCAGGCTGACCGACTGTTTTTGCAACCACACCATTTTGTTTTCCAGGCCGGCGTTGACGCGGGCCCGGTAGGCTTTGCTTTGCTTGTCGGCGCTGATCCAGCCCAGCTGGGCTTCGGCCACTTCGCTTTGGCCGTGCTGCCAGTCAGACAGCGCATCAGCCGCTTCTTTAATGCCGTCGAGTATCGACTGATTGTAGGTGCTGATGGCCACATCGTACTCAGCGCGTTTGCCCGCGAGGTTGGCCCTGAGGGCGCCGCTGTGGAAAATGGGCAGGGTCAGTGCGGGCATCACGGTGAAAATGTGTGAGGCGGTGTCGAACAGGTCGCCCGTGCTGATGGCGTTATAGCCCGCGAGGCCGGTGAGCTGGACGTTGGGGTAAAACTCCGCTTTGGCGGCGCCCACGCGTTGCGATGCCGCCTCGAGTAGGGCACGCTGGGCGGCAATGTCGGGGCGCTTGCTCAAGAGGTCGGCACGCAGCGACTGGGTATTGACCGGCAGGGCGGGCGTGAGCGGGCTGGCGTTGAGCTGATTCAAGGCCTGCGCCTGCTGGCCGCTGAGGGCGGCTAGGGCGTGGCGGGTGCGGTCGGCGGCGGCGCGCAGCGTGTGCTGTTGCAGCTGTAGCTGGTGGACGTTGATGCGGTTGTCGTGTAGGGCCGTCCCGGCCTCGATGCCGACGTTCACACGTGCTTGCAGCAGGCTTTGAATGCTGTTCAACACGTGAATGCGCTCGTCGGCAACGTTGATTTGCGCCTCTAGGCGCTGTAGTTGGGTGTATTGGCTGATCAGGTTTTGCACCAGCAGCAATCTGGCCTGGGCCACCTCGAACTGGGCCGCTTGCAAGGTGCCTAAGGCCGCAGCCACCTGGGCGCGGTGTTTGCCCCAGAAGTCAAACTCCCAGGCCGCGCTGATGTTGACCGTATAGCTATTGGTGGTGCTGCCAGCCATCGGCGGCGGGGTGGCCCCGTTTTCAGAATAGCGCTGGCGGTTGAGGTTGGTGTTGAAGTCGACGCGTGGGCCAAGGGCACTACGGCTGGCGCCCACCTGCGCTTCTGCCAGGTTCAGGCGGCTTTGGGCGATGGCCAATGAGGGCGCCTGCTGGAGGGCTTGGTCGATCAGCCGGTTGAGCTGGGCGTCACCGAGGCTTTGCCACCATGCGTCGTACAGGCTGGCGGTTTCACCTGCGGGCAGCTGTAAGGCCACGGCATTTAAGGCCAGAGGCGAGGGGGATTGCGGGCCCATGCTGGCGCAACCGGTTAAGGCGAGGGCCAGCGCAATGCCGCTGAGTTTTAAGGGATACACGAATACGGGCTCCTGAGTGTGTGGGGAGGCAGGGTTAACCGCCTAAGCGAGACAGCAGTTTACGCATGAGGCCTTCAAATAGGTCGAGCTCAGCAGGCTCAAAATCAGACCATAGGCGTTCAAATTCTTGGTGTAGGGCTGGGATGACGTGGTTAATCAACTCATGGCCAGCGGGGGTCAGGGTCAATAAAATTTTCCGACGGTCTTGGTCGCAATAGGTGCGTGCCACCCAGTCATTTTTGACCAATTCATCCGCCACCCGGGTGGCGCTGGTGCGAGAGGCATCCAAAAGCTCGCTGAGGTTGGTGGGCGACAGCGTGTGCTGGTCGCAGGCATATAGGGCCAGCAGCGACAGCCAAGTGTGTTCATCTAAGCCGAAAGGCTTGAGGCATTCGCTGAGGTATTGGGTAAGCCTTGGGGTGATGTGGTGAAATAAACGCCCGACCACCACCCTCTTTTTATTGGTATTGGGGAAGGCCTGGTTAATGCGTTCTATGGTTTTTTCCACGTGGGTAAAGGAAATATTCATTTTCATCAAATATAATAACAAGGGTGATTATTTTATGAGTGAGTAAGTCAAAAAGCAAGTGGTTTTCATGGGCACGCAGCGGCGATGGACGCGCATGAGCGTGGGCATGAGTGGCTTTAGACAGGGATTGGTGTTAATGAGATTGGTTATCAATGTCATCAATGCTGGGCATTTTGCGGGGGATCGCGCCCCTTGGCAATAGGGGGAATGTGAGCAAACACCGGGTTTTTTTAGATTTTAAAGTAGGCTGACAGAGGCCATCAGGGGTGGCGGTGTTTTTTGAACGCGAGTAAATACTCGTCATTGTGTGTGGCCATCTTGGTCTTGAAGCATCGATTCATGGTGCCCAAACAGGGGCAATAAACCAATCGTGGCTAAATCACCGAGGGTTGAGCGCGGTGCGCTGAGCGGCACTGAGCGGGTGTTGTGCCGGGCGCGCCCTTGTGGTGTTAAACCATAGGATTAAAAAAAGCCCGCCTCATGGCGGGCTTTCGGGCGGCATCACGCTTAAGCGTGTTCTGGGCGCATTTGCGGGAACAGAATCACGTCGCGGATGCTGGGGCTGTTGGTCAACAACATCACCAAACGGTCTAGGCCAATGCCGCAGCCGCCGGTTGGGGGCAGGCCGTATTCCATGGCGCGGATGTAGTCGGCGTCATAGTGCATGGCTTCGTCGTCGCCGGCGTCTTTTTGCGCCATTTGGGCTTGGAAGCGGGCGGCTTGGTCTTCTGGGTCGTTCA
>JAGNPU010000324.1 GCA_017989485.1 Neisseriaceae bacterium | reverse complement strand
TCTTTGTAGACGGCAGACACCCGGCGCAACAGGCTCATGTGGGCCGTTTCCAGCGGCAAGCTGGCGCCAAAACGCGGCAAGGTGGTGCGGTAGGCACGCAATAGAAAAATGGCTTCAACCAGGTCGCCGGCGCTTTGCTTAATGGCTAAGGCCGCCAGCTCTGGGTCGTATAAAGACCCTTCCGTCATCACTCTAGACACGCCCATCGGCAGCTGTTGTTCAATTTGCGCCAAAGACAGTTCCGTCACCTGCTGCTGGCCGCGACGATAGTGACCCAACATTTTGTGGGCGGCCGCAATGGCCTTTTCACCCCCTTTTACCGCTACATACATACCGATTCCTCCGCAGATTGAATCAAGGTGGTGCGAGGCAGACCAAACACGGCCTGTTCCAACGTGAATAAAAAGTCGACGCCGCAAGGAAAGGCGATCAAAGCCTGCCGCTTGGCCCAAAAAGCATGGGGGATGGGCAAGGCGCAGTCGCGCTGATGCTCGATGCCGGGGCCGCGCCAAACGGAAGCAACGGGCTCGGCCGCCGCAGGCAGTTGCACAATCACCGTGGCAGACAGGTCTGGATAGCGATCATTCCCCATGGCAAAATCGTGGACGCTGGCGCGCATAAAATCATCCAGGTCGTACACCACAAACTGCGCCTGGGCCTGATCCGCCACCACGGGGCAGCCGCAGTGAAAGGTTAGGTTTTGCACCAGCGCGGGCTGATTCAGCGCCTCGGGCAACCACACCGTGGTGTCTTGATCCAAAAGCGTCAATAACAAGGCCGTGGTGCTGGGGTATAGGCCGGGGAAAACGGCTTCTGCCGTCACCGACTGCTGGGTGCCTGGCTCACTTAAGGCATTCAGCGTTTGCCGAAAAACCTGCTGGGCTTGCTGTACGGGGTCGCTAAACCCTTTAACTAAATGCTGTTGCATTAATCCTCTCCTCGGACTAAGGTGAAGAAATCGACCTTAGTGGCCGCCACTTGCTGTTGTTGCTGCTGATTTTTTTGCTGTTGCGCCTGGCTCAATGGCGTCAAGACCGTCTTGGCCCAATAATCATGCTCTGGGCCTTGCAAATAAGCATCGGCCAACGCCACCAGACGCGCCTGCGCTTTGCTGCGCCCCACCACATAGCCATAACCCACTTCACCACCGGTCAGACGAACCACACAGCGGGTCACCGTGACCTCACCCAAATTAAACACCTGCCCCTCGCCTGCGGTTTGGCCTTTGACCATGGCCATGCCGACTTCAGGCGCGCGCAACATGTCGTAGGGGGCGGCGCTCAACGCGCCCTCATAGGCCATCAAACCTTCTTTTTCCTGGGTCAACACCGCCAACCACTGCTGTCGCTTGGCCACTAAGGCGGCTTGCTGCTCTGCTGCTGAATTTTGTTGCATCACATTCCCTATTCCCAAATAACCAACGGATTAAATGAATTTCTTGCGTAAATACTGGGACAACACATCAATTAAGGACACCGTCACGATAATCATCAAAATAATGGCCGACGTCTGTGGAAAGTTAAACCCTCGTATGCTTTCCCACAGCAACACGCCAATGCCGCCGGCCCCCACCATGCCGACCACGGTCGCCGAGCGCACGTTGGATTCAAACCGATACAAGGAGTAAGAGATCCACAGCGGCAAGACTTGGGGAATCACCCCGTAATAAATTTCCTGCAGCTTGCTCGCCCCGGTAGAGCGCACCCCTTCCACGGGGCCGGGCTCGATGGCCTCCACCGCTTCGGCAAACAGCTTGGCCAAAGAACCGGTGGTGTGTAAAAACAAAGCCAGCACGCCAGGAAACGGTCCTAAGCCCACGGCGGCGACAAAAATCATCGCAAACACCATTTCGTTAATCGAGCGCAGCGCATCCATTAAGCGGCGCACAATTTGCTGCACCCACATCGGCGCAATATTGGCCGCACACAACAGCCCTAGCGGCACGGCCACCACAACGCCCAACACCGTGCCCCAAATGGCGATGTATAAGGTCACCACAATTTCATCTAGGTATTCACGCCAATGACCAAAGTCTGGCGGGAAAAAGTCCCGCACCATCACCCACATATTGTCGGCATCGGTAATCAGCTTGAGCGGCGCCATCTCACTGCCCTGCCAAGACAGGGCCAAGACCGCCAAAATCAAACCGGTCACCGTGAGGTTGAGCCACTTTTTCAAACGATTGGGCGCGGGGTTCACAATCAAATCATTCATTTATTTGGCTTTCTTTTCCATTTCCTGCTTAAACGCTTCCAGCTCACGGACAGAGTCCAGCTGGCTGTTGTCTGAGGCTTGGAATTTAGACCAGCTCAACTTGGTTAACACCGCTTTTTGTTCCGGCGTCGCGCCATAGCCCAAGAAGAAGTCTTTCACCTTAGTTTTTAGCTCGGGCGCCATGTCGGTACGCCACACCAGAGGATCGGACGCAATTTTTGGCGATTCCCACAATACTTTTAACTTGGCCAGTATTTGTGGCTGCCGTTCGGTCATCATGTCCCAACCATTGCTGTTAAACGTGGCCACATCCAGCTGTTTGTTGGCCACCGCCATAGCGTTGCTTTCGTGGTTGGCGTTCAGCGTGCGTTTGAAAATTTCGGTGGCCTTGACGTTGTTTTTGCCAAACAAATAGTAGGCCGGCACCAAGTAACCAGACGTTGAGTTAGGGTCGCCGTTGCCAAACGTCAGCTCGCCGGCTTTGGCAAACAGGTCTTTTTCAGAGTTTAAATCGCTGTCTTTATTCGCAATCAGCAAGCTGGTGTAGCCCGTCGTCCCATCGGCATACACCACTTGGGCAAACACTTCGCCGTCGGCGCGGTCAACCGCTTCCATCGCCGATTTATTGCCATACCAGGCCATGTCGACCTTACCAAAACGCATGGCTTGAATCACCCCAGCGTAGTCTGAGGCAAAAAATGGGTTGACCTGCAGGCCCGTGGCCTTGCTTAAATCCGCCAGCAGCGGCGCCCAGT
>JAGNPU010000323.1 GCA_017989485.1 Neisseriaceae bacterium | reverse complement strand
TGGTCCATTATCACGTGTATGAACGGGCGCATCGTTTTGTGCAAGAAGGCGATCAGGTGTACCGTGAAAATGAGATTTGGCGTGACGTGACCAGTAAAGGCCACCACCCGCAATCCTTGGGCTCGACCTGTTTATACCGTAACCGCGTGCGGGTCAAATACGCCGTGGCCGCGGCGCAGCTAAGCCCAGACTGAGCGGCCTTAAAACGCCCCCTAAGTCATTGCGTAGGGGGCGTTGTGGTAGAGGGGATTAATGTTGCCGGGTTTTTCGGGCCCAATAGTCGCCGGTCCACTGCATGGCTTGCACGATGATGACCAGCGTCACCACCGTGATCAACATCGCCACATTGTCAAAGCGCTGATAGCCGTAGTTCAGCGCCAAATCGCCCACGCCACCGCCGCCGACGGCACCGGCCATGGCGCTGGCGCCGACCAGGGTAATGCTGGCCGTGGTCAGGCTGAGGATTAACGAAGCCTTGGCTTCTGGCAAAATAAAGTGCCAGACGATTTGCCAAATGCTGGCGCCCATGGCTTCGGCGGCTTCAATAATGCCGTCGTGGACGCTGAGCAAAGAGTTCTCTACCAGCCGCGCAATATAGGGGGCGATGTACATCACCAACGGCACGATGGCGGCGCTGGTGCCGATGGACGTGCCCACTATGCTGCGGGTAAACGGAATCATGGCCACCAGCAAAATAATAAAGGGCAGGGAGCGAATCACGTTCACAACCGGGTTTAATAGGCGGTAAAGATAGGCATTGGCCATGATGCCGTCAGGGCGGGTCAGCACCAATACGATGCCGATGAAGATGCCCGCGAAGGCGCCAATGACCAAAGCAATCGCCACCATGTTTAGGGTTTGCACCATGGCTTGGGCAAACTGGGTGCTGGTTAATGCGGTTTCAAATAAACTCATGATGGATTCCTATGCACGCCGACGCCTCGATCTTGTAAAAACGCGATGGCGGCGTTAATTTCAGCCTCTGCTCCGATGAACTGCACAAACATGCTGCCGAGGACCACGGCGCTGATTTCACGCATATTGGCGAAGAGTATGTTGACCTTAACCCGGTCTTGTAAAATCAATTCGTTCATCACCGGCTCTTGCGCCGACGACCCTAAAAACTCTAGGCGATAAATGTGATTGGCCTGCGGCAGTTTGTGCCGCAGTGCCTCGGGCATGTGCTCATGCAGCACCGTGCGGACAAATTTTTGTGCCGTAGGGGTTTTGGGGTGGGCAAACACCTCTAATACCGTGCCGGTCTCGACGACCTGGCCATTTTCCATGACCGCCACATGGTCACAAATCTGCTCAATCACCTCCATCTCATGGGTCACCAAGAGGATGGTGATGTTTTGCTCGCGATTGATTTTTTTCAATAAGGCCAAGATCGACAGCGTGGTTTGCGGGTCTAGGGCCGAGGTGGCCTCGTCACACAGCAAGATTTTGGGGTTGTTGATCAAGGCCCGGGCAATGCCCACGCGCTGTTTTTGGCCGCCGGACAGCTGGTTGGGGTGGTTGTGTTTTTTGTCGCTTAAGTCCACATAGGCCAAAATGGCGTCGACGCGCGCGTCGATCTCCTGCTTGTGGACGCCAGACAGCACCAGCGGCATGGCCACGTTTTGGGCCACGGTTTTGGTTTCCAGCAGGTAGAAATGCTGGAATATCATGCCGATGCCTTTTTTGTGCTGGCGTCGCGCGCGTGGGTCAAATTGGGCAATGTTGATGCCATTGACCCAAACTTCGCCGCTGCTGGGCAGCTCCAACTGGTTGACCAAGCGGATGAGGGTGCTTTTGCCTGCGCCACTGTAGCCGATGAAGCCAAAAATAGCCCCTTCGCCTATGTGTAGGTTAATGTCGCTCAGGGCGTGCACGGTTTGCTGGTGTTTGACATAGGTTTTGTCAATGTGCTTAAACGTAATCATGGGTCACAGTGCCTCGGTGGTGGGAACGGCGGGTTGGGCCGCGCGGGTGTGATAAGGCTCGGCCCGCGTCCATTCATCACCCAATAATTCATAATCGGTACTGGTTTTGACCCGCGCCAAATGCCGTGCTTGCTGGGCTAGGTACAGCTTGGCGGCAATGCTGTCGGCCAGACGGCTGGCGCCGGTATTGGTGCCGGGGATGAGGCCGATGACCGGGCCCAGGCTGAGTGAGGCGGCCAGATTAAAACAATACAGGCGATCTAGGCCAGGTAGGTCTGCTGGGTGCTTGGCCTGCAGCTCGAAGGCATCGCTTAGGTAAGGATGGCTGGCCAGGGCACTGTCCCGTTCCGCTTCCGGTGGCGTATAGGCATCCTGCCAGGTTTTGATGTGGGGCGTGATCGCCGCCATCGGGCCTGATTGTGACCAGTTAAGGCGATAGCCCGTGGCCAAAATCAAGGCGTCTAGCACTAAGGTTTGGGTCGGCGTGCGCACGTGGAGTTTGTTGTGCTGGAGGGTGACCTCAGCCACCGGGCTGTCAAAGTTAAAATAGGCGTTGGGGTGTTGCGACACCCTCAGCGTGCTGCCGTGGGGCGCAGGCGTTTTGGCCTGGGCCACATAGTGGGCGTAATGCCATTTTTGGGCGTCGCTAAAGTGGGCGTAAGCGCTTTCAAAACCCGGGCCGCCGGCAATTTTGCCGCGGTTAACCCTAGGGAAATCATGGCAGCGGCACAGCAGTTCAACCGATTTTGCCCCATGCTCTAAGGCCGTTGCCGAGCTGTCCATAGCGCCGGCGCTGTAGCCAACCACGCCCACGTCTAAACCCTTAAAACGGCGATAGTCAGAGCCGTCATAGCTATGCGACCAGAACTCAGTAGGAATGTGCTGGATGAAGTCAGGAATATTGGGCTCGCTAAAGGCCGTCATGCCTAAGGCCAACACCACGTGTTGGGCGTATTGGCGTCGTTCGCCGTTGGGTGTGGCAAAGGTCAGCCAGACGCCCTCGGCCGCCACGTCCACATGGATGAGCAGGTGTCGATGGTGTAGGCA
>JAGNPU010000322.1 GCA_017989485.1 Neisseriaceae bacterium | reverse complement strand
GGGGTGATGCGGTAGACGCAGCGGCTGCCCTGGTTTAATAAGTGCTGTTCGCGCACGACTTGGGCTTTGTTGCCGATGATTTCTTGAAACAGCTGCAGCTCGGAGCGACAAAAGTTTTGGCAGGCCTGGGCGGCCACGCAAATAGGGCAGTGGTCTTCAATCAGCAGCCAAGCGTCATCTGCCGGCTCGACTCTGGCCATATAGCCCTCGTCGCTACGCACGTCGGCCAACTGGCGTAAGCGCTCGGCCAAGTCCGGGCTGTGACAGCGTTGTTGGTATAGGGCGCGCGCTTCCTGCTCTCTTTGTACGATCAGTTTTTCTAACCCTTCTTCGCCAAACACCAGTCGCACCGAGTGAATCAACTGTTCGCTGAGCTGGGCGTGGGTGTCTGGAAAGCAGCGGTTGCCCGCAGGCGTGACGACCCAGCTTTGGCGAGGGCGCCCTGCGCCTTGGTTGATGGCTTGATGGCCGACGATCAGGCCGTCGGCCAATAGTTTTTGTACCTGCTGCCTGGCCGCCTCTGCCGTCATGCCTAAGGCTTGGGCCAAAGTGGCGGTGGCAATAGGGCCTTTGGTCTTGATGGCAAACAAGACTTTATTGGGTCGATAGCCACTCGGGTGATTAACCAAGTTATTGCTTGTGTAATTGGGGTCGCTCATTTAATATAGCCAAAATAGCCAAGAATAGACTTGGATAATAACTGAAAACGACGCTTGTTGTCGAACTTAAGGAAGACATTATGACGGTTGCTCATCAGCCAGACGCCAGTTGGCGTGCCTTACTTTATGGACGTAATGGCCTGCGCAGCATGGCCTTGGCAGGAGGGGTGGCCTTACACGCCATCAATGTGTACATCGTGGTCACGATTTTACCCAGCATAGTGGGTGATATTGGCGGCCTGGCTTATTACGCTTGGAGCACGACTTTGTTTGTGGTGACGTCGATTGTGGGCTCAACGCTGGCGGCGAAGCTGATTGATCAACTGGGCCCGCGCTGGGCCTATTTGTTGGGCCTGGCCATCTTCAGCACGGGCACGTTGCTGTGTGCAATGGCACCGTCTATGCCGATGCTGCTGCTGGGTCGAAGCATACAAGGCTTAGGCGGCGGTATTTTGATGGCCTTAAGCTATGCCTTAATCCGTTTGTTGTTTGAGGCCCATTTGTGGGCCAGAGGCATGGCGTTGGTGTCGGGCATGTGGGGCATTGCCACACTGTGTGGTCCCGCCATTGGGGGTTTGTTTGCGCAATGGGGGCATTGGCGTTGGGCCTTTTTGTTCTTGCTGCCGGTGGCGCTGATGTTGGCGCTGATTGTGGTTAAAGAGCTGCCAACCACATCGGTGAAAAGCCCTGAACCCATCCGTATCCCTGCGCTGACCATAGGCTTACTGGTGGCTTCCGTCTTGGTGATTTCGGTGGCCAGCCTGTCATCGGTGCTGTTGTGGCAGGTATTGGGCATTGTGGCGGGCCTGGCCATTGTGGCCTGGGTGGGCAAACGCGATGCTCGGGCTCGGGTGAAGCTGTTGCCCAGTGGTGCTTATACCCTCTCGGCGCAGTTGGGGGTTGTGTACGCAATGATGTGTTTATTGGTGGCGAGCATTACGCCAGAAATTTTTGTTCCCTATTTCCTACAGGTCATACACGGCTTTAGCCCTTTAACGGCAGGCTATATGACGGCGGCCATGGCGGCAGGCTGGACGGTTGGTTCGGTGTACAGTGCCAGTAAAGGGGGGGCGATGGTGGCGCGGATGCTGCAGTTTGGCCCCTTAGTCATCATGACGGCCTTAGTGGCCCTGGCGGTGATGACGCCACAAACGGGCCTGTTGGATGCGGCATCCGGATTGATCGTGTATTGCATTGCGTTGGCGGCCGTGGGCTTGGGCATAGGATTAGGCTGGCCTCATTTGTTGACGCATATTTTGACGGTGGCCCCGAAAGGGCAAGAGGCCTTGGCTTCGGCGTCTATTTCCACCGTACAACTCTATGCCACGGCATTTGCCGCTGCGCTGGCGGGTGTGGTGGCCAATGCCGCTGGGCTGACGTCTTTGGGGGGTGTGGCGGGGGCACAAAGTGCGGCGATGTGGTTGTTGGGCCTGTTTGCCTTGGCGCCCTTATTGGTGTTTTTCTTGGTGCGCCGTTTGCGTGGCCACGTTCATTAAAAGTGCACATTAACCTAAACCCCCGGTTTTGCCTTGGCGAAACCGGGGGTTTTTTGTGCGGCTGATCGGCGTTCGGAACAGATGTTAGCGCTTTATTAAGGCGTCATCAGCTTGGCATGGGCCAGCTCAGGGATGTTGCTAGGGTTGAGCGCTGCTTCTTTAAGGGCATCAGCCTGCCAGGCTTGTAAGTGAGGCAGGGCCAATAGGGTGTCCACATAGGCCATGGCGGCGACTGAAAGGGGTAAGCCGTAGGCCACAATACGCAACACCACGGGCGCAAAGTAGGCATCCACGGCGCTAAATTCGGCGCCGGCCAAATACGGACCGTGAAACTGGGTCAGGCCGGATTGCCATAAGGCATCTAAGCGGCTTAAGTCTTGTGCCAGTTCGACAGGCATGTCGATGAGCGCATAGCGCTGTGAGCACACCATGGGACAGTGTTGGCGTAAAGCCACAAAGCCGGCATGCATTTCGGCGCAGGCGCTGCGGGCCCAGGCTCGGGCGGCACGCTGTTGCGGCCACGCTTGAGGATGGGCCTCTGCGATGTATTCGGTAATGGCAAGTGAATCCCAAATCAGGCTGTCTTGATCGCTGAGGCAAGGCACCTTGGCCGTCGGGGAAAATGCTTTAAACCCATTGTCTTGCCCCTTGGGGGGGAATAGGTATTGTCGTTCCGTGAACGGAATGTCAAACTGTTTGAGCAATAGCCATGGGCGTAAAGACCATGACGAGGTGTCTTTGTTGGCAATGTAAAGTTGATACATCAGGCGGCTCCTGTGGGTGAGTAGGAGGGTTGATTATCCGCCGTTTGGGGCAGA
>JAGNPU010000321.1 GCA_017989485.1 Neisseriaceae bacterium | reverse complement strand
GCAGAATATAAGGTGTATGTCAGCACCCAAATGAATGCGCTGTTAAAAGGCGCCCATGAGCTGGCGGCCGCGATTAAGGCCAATGACCTTAACGCCGCCCAGGCCCTGTATGCGCCGACCCTACAGCATTATGAAACCATAGAGCCGGTGTTAAAGCAGTTTTCTACGTTAGACGTGGCGATTGCGGCCGATGAATCGGTGTTTGCCGACAAGGCCGCCGACCCTAAATTCACCGGTATGCACAAGCTGGAACAAGGCCTGTTTGGCGATCGCAGCACCGTAGGCCTTGAAGCCGTTGCAACGGCATTGGTGACCAATATTGAGGCCTTGCAAAAAGAAGTCGGCGCGCTGTCTGTGCCCGCCGACCAAATGATTCAATACGCCGCAGCCCTGTTGCGTGAAGCCGAACAGGGCAAGCTCGACGGTCAAAAAAACCGCTATGCCAAAACCGATGTGGCGGGCATACAGGCGAACGTCGCCGGTTCATACCGTATTTACCGGTTGGTGGCGCCGATGTTGACCAAGGCACATCCCGAGCGCGCCAAAGCGCTGGTCGATGCCTACGAGACGATGTTGGCCCTATTGAAACCGTATGCGGTGAATGCGCCCTTGAGCGCTGCGGATCGGGCCGCGCTCAAGCAGCAGCTGTCCGCACAAGAAGCCCGTTTGGGTCAGTTGCCCGAATCATTGGGTTTGAATTAAGGAAGAATGATGTCAGAACACAATAAGCCAGTGCCTGAACTGGCCAGTCCTTCGCGGCGCCAGGCGTTAAAAAACCTTGGCTTGGCCGGGGGCGGGCTGGTGGTGGGGGCGGTTGGGGGCTATGGCCTGTTAAAAACCGAAGCCGGCCAAATAGGGGCCAAGCCCAGCGCCGCCGGTGATGACCCCACCCGGCAGTCGCTGCCTTTTAAAGGACAGCATCAATCAGGGGTGATTGATCCGGAACAGCAAGAGGCTATTTTTATTGCCTTTACCGTCGTGGGTAAAGATAAGGGGGCCGTGGCCGAGCTGTTCCATAAGCTCAGCGACAAGATTGCGTTTTTGACCCAGGGCGGCGAACAGCCCACCCGTGACGGCCGCTATCCGCCACCCGAGTCCGGGATTTTAGGGGACTACATTCACCCCGATGGCCTCAGCATCACGGCCTCGGTGGGGGCTTCGTTGTTTGACGAACGCTATGATTTGGCGGCACACAGGCCTAAGCATTTAATCGAAATGCCGGCGTTTCCTAACGATGCCCTCGACGCCAGCTGGTGCGATGGGGACCTGCTGTTGCAAATCTGTGCCAACAGCCGAGAAACCGTGATTTATGCCGTGCGTGACATCGTCAAAACCTTTTCGGGCCGCCTGGTGGCGCAGTGGAAAATGGATGGCTTTTTGCCGGCACGCGACATTCGGCACGGCCATACGCCGATTAACCTGTTTGGTTTTAAAGATGGCACCGGCAATGCGCCGGCCAGCGACAAAAAGCTGATGGACGAGATCGTCTGGGTAAACAAGGGCTCTGGCGAGCCCGCCTGGGCCGTCGGCGGCAGTTATCAAGTGGTGCGCTTAATCCGCTTTTTCTTAGAGTTTTGGGACCGCACGCCCCTAGGTGAACAGGAAGTGGATTTTGGCCGGCAAAAGGCCAGCGGTGCGGCTTTTGGGCAAAAAACCGAGTTTGATGACCCGGCCTTTCACAAAGACCCCGACGGCAAGGTGACGCCTTATGATTCCCATATGCGCCGTGCCGAACCGCGTGACCCAGAGCGCTACACCTCAAAACTACGTCGTCGTAGCTACAGCTACTCACTGGGCCTGACCAAGTCCAGCCAGCTCGACATGGGCCTGATTTTTGTGTGCTACCAGCAGGATTTAGACACTGGCTTTGTCAGCACCCAAAAGCGCTTAGACGGTGAGCCGTTAGAGGAATACATCAAGCCTTTTGGGGGCGGCTATTATTTTGCCCTGCCGGGCATAACCGACGAGCGCTATTTGGGCCAATCCTTATTTGAAGCCTAGTGACCGTGTGTAAAGCCATCCTTCGGGATGGCTTTTTTTATGGCTTGGGCCGCTTAGGAGGGCAGATAAAGCAAAATGAGGTCATGCATATTGCTTCTGAAATCATCGGTGCCCCAAAGTGCTTCACTCAAGTCCTCTTGGATGCGTGATTGATAGACGATTCTTTTTTCCAAAAAGGGCATCCACCTAGGGCTTTGGGTGATGTAAAACCGCGTTGACCGGATAAAGGCCCCCCCAGGTTGGTAATAGCCGTGGTAGCGTTGGCCTTGAATCATATGGTGGGTAGAGACGTCTAAGTCAAACTTAAGCACATTAAGCGGATTTAAAAACAACAATAGTGTGACCAAGAGGCAAAACCCATTAATGACCTTAAGGCAAGCCCATTTTCTTCTGTGTTGTGTTGTCTTAATGTGGGCAAAAGAGTTAAACGTTAGCCAGGCCAGAATCAAGGTTAACCAAACATCAGGCCAATAACCCACCAAAGAGTAGGAGCCCAATATTAAATGAATTAAGTAAGGCGGAAATAGGCAGGCCACAATAGGGTAAAGCCGTTGCATGGATAGGGTAAGCATTCGGGATGGGTCGGTGCAATTAAATGTCATCATAATACAGACAAAACATCATGTTCAGCGCTTATTTACGTTATTTAGCCTAGGCTGGATGGGCAGGCCGTGACCGCTCTCAGATGGCAGGCCTTTGGGCAGAGCAACCTCAGTGTCGCCAGCAAGGGCCCTATGGATACGCCATGCTGGCTATCAATGGTTTGCATGACTGAGCATAATGGCCAGCTCCAGCCGCCTAAAGGCGGTTTTTTCACGTCTGATGGCCCCATTTTTACACTATTTTTATGCTCCAGCCGTCAGTCTTTACGTCATTTTGATGCGGTTTTTCCTATGATAGAACCCTGTCCTTACACTGGGAAACAACCACATGAACTTGCTGTATGCATGCCTCGCGCTTGGCGTCGTGGGCCTATTGG
>JAGNPU010000320.1 GCA_017989485.1 Neisseriaceae bacterium | reverse complement strand
GGTGGCTTAATCACCTCAACCGTATTGACCCTATTCGTGGTGCCGGTGGTGTACACGCTGTTGGACGGCTTGAGAACCCGCATCCACCGGCTGCTCAAGCGCCTCAACCGCACCCCTACGGATGAGGCCAGTCATTAGACAACGCCCACAAAAAAACCGCTTGGCCCCAAAGGCTCAAGCGGTTTTTTTACCCTCATGAAACGATTTTAGTGCTCTTTCAAGGGCACAATGCGCGGGGCAATCATGTTTTCTGGGCGCAGAATATCGGCCAGCATGGCCTCATCCAATAAGGCCTCTTCACGCACCAGCTCCAGCACGCCGCGGCCGGTTTCCAAAGCGGTTTTGGCCACGCGGGTGGCATTCTCATAGCCGATGTACGGGTTTAATGCCGTCACCAAGCCGATTGAATTTTCCACCAGTTTCAAACAATGCTCAGGATTGGCGGTAATGCCTTCAATGCATAGCTCACGCAACATGTCCATGGCGCGTTGCAGCAGGCGCACCGAATCAAACAGCTTGTAGGCAATCAAGGGCTCCATGACGTTGAGCTGCAACTGACCGGCTTCTGCCGCCATGGTCAAGGCCAAATCATTGCCCACCACTTCAAAAGCCACCTGGTTCACGGCTTCAGGAATCACGGGATTGACCTTACCAGGCATGATGGAGCTGCCTGGCTGGCGGGCGGGCAAATTGATTTCGTTCAGGCCAGTGCGCGGGCCACTGGACAAGAGGCGCAAATCGTTACAGATTTTGGACAGCTTCATGGCGGTGCGTTTCAACATGCCCGACAGCAAGATAAAGTCACCCATGTCTGAGGTCGCTTCAATCAAATCGGGTGCTGGCTTCAGGGCATGCCCACTGATTTTGGCCAGACACTCAACCGCCACAGCCTGATAGCGTGAATCGGCGTTGATGCCGGTACCGATGGCGGTGCCGCCCAAATTGATGTCGTACAACAGCTCAGGCACCAGGCTGGTCAAGCGTGCCAGGTCTTCTGCCAAATTGGTGGCAAATGCCTTAAACTCTTGGCCCAAGGTCATGGGCACGGCATCTTGCAGCTGGGTACGGCCCATTTTCAACACGCCATCAAACGCCACGGATTTGGCAGAAAAGGCGTCAATCAGGCCTTTTAAACTCGCCAACAGGCTGTCATGACCCAATAGCAAACCCAAACGAATCGCCGTTGGGTAGGCATCGTTGGTCGATTGGGCCATGTTTAAGTCATTGTTAGGGTGTACAAACTGATACTCACCCTTGGCTTTGCCCATTTCCTCTAAGGCCACGTTGGCAATCACTTCGTTGGCATTCATATTGGTAGACGTGCCGGCACCGCCTTGAATCATGTCGACGATGAACTGGTCGTGAAATTCACCGTTGACCAAACGCTGGCAGGCCGCTTCAATCGCCTGATACTTTTGCGTCGACAGGTGGCCCAACTGATGGTTGGCATCGGCTGCGGCCTGTTTGACCATGGCCAAGGCCACCACAAACTTAGGGTAATGAGACAGCGTGATGCCTGACAAATGAAAGTTATTGGCAGCGCGTAAGGTTTGGATGCCGTAATAGGCATCAGCAGGCACGTCTAAGGTGCCCAGCAGGTCTTTTTCAAGACGAGTCGCGGTAGTGGTCATTAAAAAAACTCCGTAGGTGTAACGTCAAAAAGCGGTTCGCACTCAGCCTGGCCCTCTGCAGGGGGCCTTGATTAGGCTAGGTACGGTATGGGGGGTGGGGCAGACTGACGATCTCGTCCGTCCAGATGGCTAAGCGGGGCAAAATGTCACAGGCCCCGGCAATGTGGTCACCATCCTACAAGCGTAGAAAAAGCCCAATAATGGGCTTATGTCCACTTCAAACCTTTAATATGATGCGTTATTATTTTTATTTCTTACTTTTAGTATAGCGAACTTCGCGGTGTTTTTCCATTAAGATTACAAGTAATATGAAGTTTAATGTATAAAAGCTTAATATTATTATTGAATGTATTGTGCTTATTTAGGCCAGAAACACCACAAACTGGCCCCTGCCTAGGCTTTTTTCCCTACGGTGCGCACAAAATGCTGCTCTAACACGGTCTCTCCCCATTGCGCCCCGCTGAGCGCCGATTTCAGTTCAAAACCGAGGGCCTCATACAGGTGACGGGCCGCGCCTAAGCCTTGAAACGTCCACAAATGGATTTCCGCATAGCCTAGCTGATCACAAAACTGAATGGCCTCGTTGAGCAAGCGTCGCCCCATGCCCAAGCCCCGCAAATGCTCGGCCATCACAAACCAGCGTAGGTGCGCCTGCCCTGAGGCCAAATCTTGTCCATCAATGCTGACTGAGCCCACAATGCGACCGGCCTGCTGTACCGTCCAGACGTCATTCATGGGCAGCGTCAGCCGCTGACAAAATTCAGCCATCTGCGTCGCCAACTGGCTTTCGAAAACCTGACCAAAGCCAGCGTGCTTGGCATAAAACATGGCCTGCAGGGCCACCACTTGGCCAATCAGACCAGGCTGATAGCCTCGACAGACCTCAATCAATGGCTTTAACCCACGGCGCTCATCCACCACAGGCTGTTGCAAGGCGGCGGCATAAGCGCTCAAACCGTGGGCGATGAGCTGCTGTGTCAATAAAGACAAGGGGGCCAAAGCCGTCGTCACCTGATCACGGCCATAGGCATGAATGGCGGCAACCGTATGCTGGCCTTGATCGCTCAGCGACCAGAGCTTCAGCCGCCCATCGGCGCCATCCGGGCTTTGCACAATCTCCCCCGCCTGCGCGAGCCGATTCACCAGGCGGCTCACCGTCGATTTTTCCAACTGCAGGCGACCCGCAATGGCCTGGCCCGTCATCCCCGGCGTTTGCGCCAACGCCAGCAGCAAGTGCACGCCCGACGCCGCATAGGGTGTCCCCGCCAACGCCGGGGTTAAAAATCCTAATGCCTGTACGATTTGCCTAGAAGCCAGCCTGATGGCATCCACCCTTTTCTCATCAATATCGTTCATCACAATACTCCCACAGCGGTCAAAA
>JAGNPU010000319.1 GCA_017989485.1 Neisseriaceae bacterium | reverse complement strand
CGCGCCCTCTATTCAAAACGCCATCCCCACCCCCTACTTAGGCACCACCACGTTTGCCGCCCCAGGCTTAGGCATTATTGCCGCCCTGGTGATGCTGACACTTGGGGTGTGGTTTTTGCGCAGCCGCGCCGACAAGGCCATGGCCAAAGGCGAAGGCTACGGCAACCACGGTAACGAACAGCTGCCCAGCGATGACTTACCCAGGCCCAAACTGTGGATAGCCCTGTTGCCGATTTTCTTGGTCATAGGCCTGAATGCCTTATTCTCTTATGTGGTTTTGCCCAATGCCGACCTCAGCTTTTTGGATCAGGAACGCTTTGGCAACATCGCCCCGGCCAGCGTCATCGGCATGTGGTCGGTCCTGCTGGCCCTCATCATTGCCATTACCGCCACCATTGTGCTTAACTGGCGCCACTGGCAAGACCTTAAAAACACCATTAACAAGGGCAGCTTTGGGGCCTTGCTGCCCATTTTCAACACGGCGTCTGAAGTCGCCTATGGCGCTGTGATTGCCTCGCTGGTTGGCTTTGCCATCATTAAAGACGTGATTCTAAACATGTCTCCGGACAACCCCTTGATTTCCGTCGTCGTCAGCATGAACGTGCTGGCCGGCATCACCGGCTCGTCTTCTGGCGGCCTCAGCATCGCGTTTCGCACCCTGGGCGCCGACTATTTACACATGATAAACGCCGCCGGCATCAGCCCTGATTTACTGCACCGCGTCGCCACCATTGCGGCAGGTGGCCTCGATACCCTGCCTCACTCTGGCGCGGTGATTACCCTACTGGCGATTTGTGGCTTGACCCACCGTCAGTCTTACCCACAAATTTTCATGATGACCACCGTTGTGCCCCTGACCGCCTTATTGGTTGTTCTGGTGTTGGGCAGCCTATTCGGCAGCTTCTAGGAGACCTGATATGACCCACCCCTCACATCGTCTGATTACCCGCTGGGCGGACTTGCCTGAGTATTTTAATATTGCCGAAAGCTGCTGTGACCGCTGGGCCGCTGAGCCCGAGCGCGTGGCCATCATCCAAAAAAATGCCGATGGCTCTGTTCATCACTACACGTTTTTGGCTTTGCAACAGCAGGCCAACAGGTTGGCCAATAGTTTACGCCAGCAAGGCATACGCCCCGGCGATCGAATCGGCATCATGTTACCCCAACGCTTCGAAACCGCCGTGGCCCACATGGCCATTTATAAGCTCGGCGCCATTGCGGTGCCGTTGTTTAAGCTGTTTGGCATCGATGCCATTCAACACCGAGCCAGCAACAGCGCCATGGGTGTTTTGATCACCGACGGCGACGGCCTGGCCAAGATAGAGGCGATTTGGGCCGATTTGCCCGCCTTAGGCGTGTGCTACATCGTGGGGCAAGACGCCAGCAATGGCCGAGCCTTGTCTTATGAAAGCGAGCTGGCCCAGCACGTCGACACCTTTACCAACCACCCCACCCGCGCCGAAGACCCCGCGCTGATTATTTACACGTCGGGCACCACCGGCCACCCTAAAGGCGCCCTACACGCCCAACGCATTTTACTCGGCCATTTACCGGGCGTACGCGCGTCCCACGAGGGGTTTCCCCAGCCGGGCGACCTGACCTGGACCCCGGCCGACTGGGCCTGGATTGGCGGCCTATTAGACCTGCTGCTGCCGTCGCTCTATCACGGCGTGCCGGTGGTGGCCTACCGAGCGGAAAAGTTTAACGCCGAAGACATTTTCCAGCTGCTGCAAGACTTAGGCATCCGCAACGTGTTTTTCCCACCAACGGCGCTGAAAATGCTGCGCACCGTCGCCCATCCCGAGCAGCGTTGGCAATTAACCCTGCGCACCGTCGCCAGCGGCGGTGAGTCTTTGGGCACTGAACTCCTGTCTTGGGGCGATCAGGCCTTGGGCATCCGAATGAATGAATTTTATGGCCAAACCGAATGCAATTTGGTGCTGTCCTCTTGGGCCAGCCAAGGCATTTACCGTGAGGGGGCCATCGGCAAGGCAGTCAACGGTTTTGAACTGGCCATCTTAGACGACGCAGGCGCTGAGCTAGGGCCTGATGAACCCGGCCACCTGGCCGTGGCCTGCCCTAACATCAGCCAAATGCTGCTGTATTGGGACAATCCACAGGCAACTCAGGACAAATACAGCGGCCGCTGGTTAATCACCGGCGACACCGCCAAAATCGACGCCGATGGCTATGTGTATTTTGTCGGCCGTGAAGACGACGTCATCACCAGCGCAGGCTACCGCATTGGGCCAACGCCGATAGAGGACTGCCTGCTGAAACATCCGGCCGTCAATATGGTGGCCGTCATTGGCAAAAAAGACCCACTGCGCACGGAGTTAGTGAAGGCCTTCGTGGTGCTCAACAACGGCTTTGCGCCTGGGCCAGAAACCATTAGCGACCTACAAAACCATGTGCGCACCCAGCTCGCCAATCATGAATATCCTCGTGAAATCGAGTTTATCGACGCGCTGCCGATGACGACCACCGGCAAAATCATCCGTGGTGCCCTAAGGGCACGAGACACCCAAACCCGTGAGGAAACCGTATGAACTTTATTGGCAAAGCCTTTGATGAAATTAAAGCGGGCGACACCTTTGGCCAACGCCTAACCATTACCAGCGCCCACATTAGCCAGGCCTGCGGCATGTTTGGTGATTTTAACCCCCTGCACAGCGACGCCGAATTTTGCGCCAGCAGCCGCTTTGGCGAGCCGATTTTGCACGGCCCCATGACCAGTGCCTTTATGTCGGCATCGATCGGCATGTATTTTTACGGCACCGCCATCGCCTACTTAGAGCACAACTGCCAGTTTTTGGCGCCGGTGCTGGCCAACGACACCTTAAGCGTCACCTGGACCATTAGCGAATGCCTGCCCAAGCCTAAGGTTCAAGGCGGGATTGCCGTGCTGGTCGGTGAGTGCCACAACCAAAAAGGCGCCTTAGTGGCCACGGCCAGCGGCAAAATCATGCTGTGCAACCGCTCGCCTGCCTAGCGCCCACAAAAAAGCCCTGTCA
>JAGNPU010000044.1 GCA_017989485.1 Neisseriaceae bacterium | reverse complement strand
GTCATTGACGTCATGACCATATTGGTTGCGGGGACAGGATTTGAACCTATGACCTTCGGGTTATGAGCCCGACGAGCTACCATGCTGCTCCACCCCGCGTCTGTTACGCTAAGTCTGAGTCTCAATGCTCAGGCTTTTTTTATTTTTTGGTAATGGTGTGTTGCTTTTCTGTTCTTGCGCGCCTGCCTTTACGGTTAGGTGCTGTGCTTTTGAAGCCAAGAGACGCATCATATAGGGCTTAGGCCTGGGCGTCAAGCTTATTTTGTGTTTGTTGGCTTAGTTTAAAGAAATAGTCGTTAATGGTGTCTGATTTTTGCCGCAGGATTCAGGAAACGGCGCGCACGCAGAAGTCGGCGATGGCGTCGATGAGCTGGGTTTTGTCGACGGGGTGGGCGTCGGGATTGCTGATCGGCATGATCAGCGCCTGAGTCATCGAGCCGACAATGCAGGCGGCGCTGGCGTCCACGTCGATGGCGAGGAAGTCGCCGTCCCGTATGCCCTGTTGCAAAATGTTTTTGAACACGTTGCCAAACAGCAGGTGACAGCGCATCCGCTCGGTTTCCACCGCGGCGCTGTCTAGAGGTTCTGCGATGAAGGCGTAGGCGAGCTTAGAGCCGGCCAGGGCGCGGCTGGTGAACGACACGATGGCGGCGCGCAGATTGTCTTTGGCCGGCTGGGGCTGGGCGGCGATGGCGTCGAGGATCTCAATTTCCAGCAACACCGCATCGGTTAGGATTTCCACCAGTAGCTGGTCTTTAGAGGAAAAGTAGCGATAAATCAAACCGGTGGACACGCCCGCTTCTCGGGCTATGCCGGCGACCTGAACGTCTTTAAAACCGCCTTTGGCAATGATGCGGCGGGCGGCTTGAAAAATGATCTTGCGGTTTTGGGCCAGTCTGGCTTCCATCATGGAAGATCGTTTATAGGTTGAGGCGCGTTTTTCTGTCATTTGGGCATTATAGTTTAAGGCATGAATTTAGTACATGAAATAAATTAAAATCAAATTATGAATTGCTATTCATTTTTTTGATTGACCCATGTATAGTGGTGTTAAGGCATTCGGCTATGGGCGCTACGCCTGATATGGCGACTCAAGGCCGTCAGACAAAAAAGACAAAGGAGAAACACCATGATGATACAAACCTTAGACTTCGGCATGGACGAAACCATGACCATGTTGCGCGAAACCCTAGTGGCGTTTAGTGCCAAAGAAATCGCCCCGCGCGCGGCGAAAATTGATCAAGACAATGAGTTTCCGGCCGACCTGTGGCGCAAAATGGGCGATTTGGGTTTGTTGGGGATGACGGTGAGCGAAGAGTATGGCGGCAGCAATATGGGCTATTTGGCCCACATTGTGGCGATGGAAGAGCTGTCGCGTGCGTCGGCATCGGTGGGCCTGTCTTATGGTGCCCACTCTAATCTGTGTGTGAACCAGCTGAACCGCAACGGCAATGCGGCGCAAAAAGCCAAATACCTGCCCAAGCTGGTGACGGGTGAGCACGTGGGGGCGTTGGCCATGTCTGAGCCCAATGCAGGGTCTGACGTGGTGAGCATGCAGCTGCGCGCCGAAAAAAAGGGCGATGTGTACGTCTTGAACGGCTCTAAGATGTGGATCACCAACGGCGGCGATGCCGACGTGCTGATTGTGTATGCCAAGACCGATCCAGCCGCTGGTGGCAAGGGCATGACGGCCTTTATTGTGGAAAAAAATTATCAAGGCTTTAGCCACGGCAGCCATTTAGACAAATTAGGCATGCGCGGCTCCAACACCTATCCCTTGTTCTTTGACGACTGCGAAGTGCCGGTGGAAAACGTTTTGGGTACTGAGGGCGGTGGCGTCAAGGTATTGATGAGCGGCCTGGATTACGAACGGGCGGTGTTGAGCGGTGGGCCGTTGGGCATTATGGCGGCCTGCATGGACGAAGTGATTCCTTATTTGCACGATCGCAAACAGTTTGGCCAGGCCATCGGGGAATTTCAACTCATGCAGGGCAAGCTGGCCGACATGTACAGCACCTGGCTGGCCTGTAAGGCCTTAGTGTATGCGGTTGGCCGCGCCTGTGATCAGAGCGACCACGCCCGCAGCTTCCGCAAAGACGCCGCCAGCGCCATTTTGTATTCGGCCGAAAAGGCCACCTGGATGGCGGGTGAGGCGATTCAAACCCTAGGGGGCAATGGCTACATCAATGAGTATGCGGTGGGTCGCCTGTGGCGCGATGCCAAGCTGTATGAAATTGGCGCCGGCACGTCAGAAATCCGCAGAATGTTAATTGGTCGCGAGTTGTTTAACGAAACTGCTTAATTAACCGTGATGTATGCACAACGAGGTCAACCATGAATCAATTCAAATCCAGCATCAACCCCCGCAGCGATGAATTTCGCCAAAACGCCGAGGCCATGCAGCAGGCGTTGCAAGACTTAAACGACGTGGCCCATACCATTCAGCAAGGCGGTGGCGAAGCCGCCAGTGCCCGCCACGAAGGCCGTGGCAAGCTGTTGGTGCGTGAGCGCATCGACGTGTTGTTAGACGAGGGCAGCAGTTTTTTAGAGGTGGGCCAGCTGGCCGCCTGGGACATGTATGGCAACGAGGTGCCGGCTGCGGGCGTGGTGACCGGCATCGGCCAAGTGCACGGGCGCCAGTGCATGATTGTCGCCAACGACGCCACCGTTAAGGGCGGCACCTATTACCCGATGACGGTGAAAAAGCACCTGCGGGCTCAGGAAATTGCCGAACAAAATCATTTGCCCTGCATTTACTTGGTTGATTCTGGCGGCGCGTATTTGCCGCTGCAAGACGAAGTGTTTCCGGATCGCGACCACTTTGGGCGAATTTTTTACAATCAGGCGCAAATGTCGGCCAAGGGCATTCCGCAAATTGCGGTGGTGATGGGCAGCTGTACTGCCGGTGGCGCTTATGTGCCGGCGATGTCAGACGAAACGATTATTGTGCGCAACCAGGGGACTATTTTCTTGGGCGGGCCGCCGTTGGTGAAGGCGGCCACCGGTGAAATCGTCAGCACGGAAGACCTGGGCGGCGGCGACGTACACACCCGCGTGTCTGGCGTGGCCGACTATTTGGCTGAAAACGACCACCATGCTTTGGGCCTGGCCCGCACCATTGTGGCCAACCTCAACCATAAAAAAACCCATGATTTAGACGTGCACGCGGTGCGTGAGCCGCTGTACCCGGCCGAAGAGCTGTATGGCGTGGTGCCCAGCGACACCCGCAAGCCCTACGACGTGCGTGAAATCATTGCCCGCATCGTTGATGGCTCACAGTTTGATGAGTTTAAGGCCCGCTTTGGTACCACGCTGATCACCGGCTTTGCGCGGCTGTATGGCCATCCCGTCGGGATTATTGCCAACAACGGCATATTGTTCTCGGAGTCGGCGCAAAAAGGCACCCACTTTATCGAACTGTGCTGTCAGCGCGGCATCCCCTTGATTTTCTTGCAAAACATCACCGGGTTTATGGTGGGGCGCAAGTATGAAAACGAAGGCATTGCCAAAAATGGCGCCAAGCTGGTGATGGCGGTGGCCACGGCCAAGGTGCCGAAGTTCACCCTGATTATTGGCGGCTCTTTTGGTGCGGGCAACTATGGCATGTGTGGGCGCGCCTATTCGCCTCGCTTCTTATGGACCTGGCCCAACTCGCGCATCGGCGTGATGGGCGGCGAGCAGGCGGCCAGCGTGTTGACCACGCTGAAGCGCGACGCCATTGAAGGCAAGGGCGGCAGTTGGAGCGCAGAAGAGGAGCAGGCGTTTAAACAGCCCATTCGCGATCAGTATGAACACCAAGGCCATCCGTTTTATGCTTCGGCGCGCCTGTGGGACGATGGCGTCATCGATCCGGCCAACACGCGTCGGGTATTGGGCCTGAGCGTGTCGGCGGCGCTGAACGCACCGGCAGAAGCCACCCATTTTGGCGTGTTTCGCATGTAAGGCTAAGGAGGTCCATCATGTATCAACATTTAGAGATCGTGCGCCAGCAGCAGCTGACCTACGTATGGTTGAATCGGCCGGAGGTGGGCAATGCGTTTAATGCGGCCCTCATTGAGGAGCTCACCGATTGCTTTGTGCAGCTCGATCAAGACACCGACACGCGGGTGGTGATTTTAAGCGGCCGCGGCAAGCATTTTTCTGCCGGGGCCGACCTGAACTGGATGAAGGCGGCGGGCGAGGCCGACTTGGCCACCAATGTGGCCGACGCCGAGCGGCTGGCCCACATGTTGGACCGCATTGCCCGCATCAGCAAGCCGACGATTGCACGGGTTCACGGCGCGGCCATGGGCGGTGGCCTTGGCCTGGCGGCCGCCTGTGACCTATGCGTGGCGGTAGAGGGCGCCGTATTTGCCACCTCAGAAGTACGCTTAGGCCTGACGCCGGCCACCATTAGCCCCTATGTGCTGCGTGCCATGGGCGCCAGACAGGCACACCGCTATTTTTTGAGCGCCGAAAAAATCAGCGCCCAGCGGGCCTATGAAATAGGCCTGGTGCACGAGGTGGCCCCCACGGTGTCCGCCTTGGACCAAACCGTCGCCGACCTGTGCGCCAGCCTATTGGCCGGCGGACCGCAGGCGCAAGCCGCGGCCAAGGCCTTGATTTTTGCGGTAAACCACCAGCCGATAGCCGCGCCGCTGCTGGCCGACACCGCCCACCGCATTGCGACCCTGCGCTCAGGCGCCGAAGCCAAAGAAGGCCTAGACGCTTTTTTGAACAAACGTGCCCCTGTTTGGCCAGCCCCATAACGACGTCGTTTAAAGGAATACCATGTTTAATAAAATTTTAATTGCCAACCGCGGCGAGATTGCCTGCCGAGTGATTCGTAGCGCCAAAAAAATGGGCATTGCCACCGTGGCGGTGTATTCTCACGCCGACGCCCACGCCCAGCACGTCAAGCTGGCCGACGAGGCCGTGTGCATCGGCCCCGCGCCGGCCCGTGAGAGCTATTTGCAAATCGACCACATCATCGCCGCCGCCAAACAAACTGGGGCCCAGGCCATCCATCCTGGCTATGGTTTTTTGTCGGAAAACGAAGCCTTTGCCGAGGCCTGCCGCGTCAATAATCTGGTGTTTATTGGCCCGCCGGTGACCGCCATTCGTGCCATGGGCTTAAAGGCCACGGCCAAGTCACTGATGGAAAAAGCCAACGTGCCGTTGACGCCGGGCTATCACGGCAGCAATCAAGACCCGCAGTTTTTGCATCAAGAAGCAGACCGCATTGGGTATCCGCTGCTGATTAAGGCCAGCGCCGGCGGTGGGGGCAAGGGCATGAGCCTGGTAGAAGCCTCGGATCAGTTTTTGACGGCTTTGGCCGGCTGTCAGCGCGAGGCCAGCGCCAGCTTTGGCAACGCCGACGTCCTGTTGGAAAAATACATTAGCCGTCCCCGCCACATCGAGGTGCAGGTGTTTGGCGACACGCATGGCAACTACGTACACTTTTTTGAACGCGACTGTTCGGTGCAGCGCCGTCACCAAAAGGTATTAGAAGAAGCCCCTGCGCCGAACGTCAGCGACGCCCACCTAGGCGCCATGCGTGAAGCGGCGATTAACGCCGCGCGTGCCGTGGGCTACGTGGGCGCGGGCACGGTAGAGTTCATCGCCCATCAAAGCGGTGAGTTTTACTTTATGGAAATGAACACGCGGCTGCAGGTAGAGCATCCGGTGACGGAAATGATTACCGGCGAAGACCTGGTCGAGTGGCAGCTGCGCGTGGCCTACGGTGAACCCTTGCCGAAAACCCAGGCCCAGCTGGCCATCCGTGGCCACGCCCTGGAAGCACGGATTTACGCGGAAGACCCCGACAAAGGCTTTTTACCGGCCACGGGCAAAATCGTGTACATGCATCGGCCTGAAACCAATGCCTTTGTGCGCATTGACAGCGGCGTTGAAACCGGCGACGTGATCAGCAGCCACTACGACCCGATGATTGCCAAGCTCATCGTCTGGGGGGAAGACCGTGCCGAAGCGCTGAACCGCATGCACCGCGCTCTGGGTGAGTTCAACGTTTTGGGCTTAAGCAACAATATTGGGTTTTTACGGCGCCTGGTGGCCTGTGATTCGTTTACTCAAGCCAATCTTGACACCGGCCTGATTGAGCGCGAGCAGGCGGCCCTGTTGCCGAATACCGAGCCGGTGGCAGACAGCGTGTCTGCCTTGGCCACCCTAGGGCTATTGCTACAGCAGCAGCGCGATTGGCAGCGGCCAGCGCAGGCAGGCGCCGACGCGCAGTCGCCCTGGCATGAGGCCGATGGCTGGCGCTTAAATGGGCGCCTACGCCGTCAGGTGAACTGGCTCCATTTGGGTGAGCCGTTGACGGTCAAGGCACGCTATGAGGGGCCGGGCCGATTTAACCTGTTGCTGTCTGGCCAGGCGGTTCAGGCTTCAGGTCAGCTGACCGACGATGGCCAGCTGACGGCGATGATTGCCGGCCAGCAGAAAAAAGCCCGCGTGCAGCGGTTGGGCCAGGCGGTGTCGGTGTTTGTCGATGGCGATGCCCACGTGTTTCACTATGTTGATCCTTATCATGCGCAAGGCGAAGAGTCTGGGTCTGAAAATGGGCTGACGGCACCGATGCCGGGTCAAGTGGTGAAGGTGTGGGTCAGCGCCGGCGACGTGGTCAAAAAAGGCGACGCCTTAATGGTGTTGGAAGCCATGAAAATGGAGCACACCATTACCGCGCCTATTGATGGCATGATTGAGTCGGTGCTGTTTGGCGTGACCGATCAAGTGGCGGATGGGGATGAGCTGTTGGTGTTTGCCGTCGGCGTGAAGGAGGCCTGCGATGCGCCTGCCTAAACGGGTTAAAATCGTCGAGGTCGGACCGCGTGACGGCTTGCAAAATGAGGCGCAGCCCGTCAGTACCGAGGTCAAACTGGCGCTGATCGAGCGTTTGGGTTTGGCAGGGCTAAGCACCATAGAGGCCACGGCGTTTGTGTCGCCCAAGTGGGTGCCACAAATGGCCGACGCCAAGGCGGTGATGGCGGGGCTCAAGCCGCATGCTGGAGTGGCCTATCCGGTGTTGGCGCCCAACCTGCAGGGTTTTGAGGCCGCTTACGGCGCCGGTGCCCGAGAGGTGGCGGTGTTTGCGGCGGCGTCAGAATCGTTTTCCCAAAAAAACATCAACTGCAGCATCGACGCATCGATTGCGCGCTTTGTGCCGGTGCTGCGTGCGGCCCAAAGCCATGGGGTCAAAGTGCGCGGCTACGTCTCTTGCGTGCTGGGCTGCCCGTACGAAGGGCAGATTGCGCCGGCTCAGGTGGCCGAGGTGGCGCAGCGGCTGCTGGATTTAGGCTGTTATGAAATCAGCTTGGGCGACACCATCGGCGTGGGCACGCCGTTGGCGACCATAGCCTTAATCGAGACGGTGGCCAAGCGGGTGCCGCTGCCGCAGCTGGCCGGGCATTTTCACAACACTTACGGCATGGCCATCGCCAATATTTTTGCGGCCTTACAAATGGGGGTGTCGGTATTTGACGCCTCGGTGGCCGGTCTGGGCGGCTGTCCTTATGCCAAAGGGGCCAGCGGCAACGTGGCCACCGAAGACGTGGTGTATTTGCTGCAAGGCTTAGGCATAGAGACCGGGGTGGATTTGCCCCAGCTCATCGACACCGCGCATTGGATTAGCCATGAATTAGGGCGCAGCCCAGCGTCTCACAGCGCCAAAGCGATGTCGTCTTAAGCAGGGCATACAGAATAAACAAGGCGCGGTGAAATGCCGCGACCGGACCCACAGCAGTCGTTATCTACAAACGAGAGCAGAAATAAGGAGTAAGCATGAGTCAACTAAGCTATGTGAATGGTGCCAGCGTCACGCCCTTAATTGGGGTCACGATTGGCCAACGATTTGATGAGGCCTGTGCCCAGTTTGCGGACAATGAGGCCCTGGTCTCACGCCACCAAAACGTGCGGTTAAGCTATCGGCAACTGCAGACCCAGGTGAATAAGCTGGCCTGTGGCCTGCGCCGTCTTGGCCTAGAGCCGGGCGACCGCATTGGCATTTGGGCCACCAATTGCGTGGAGTGGACGCTGATGCAATACGCCACGGCCAAAACCGGGCTGGTGTTGGTGAACATGAACCCCTCGTATCGGCGGACCGAATTAGAATACGTGATCAATAAGGTAGGCTGTCGCGCCATCGTGATGTCGTCGTCGTTTAAAGACAGTAACTACAATGAAATGGTGTGTGATCTGGTGCCCGAACTGGCCGAGAGTCAGATTGGGCAGCTGCGTTCACCGCGGCTGCCCTCGTTGCAATACGTCATCAGCATCAATGACGAGCCTCGTGCGGGCATGATGCGCTTTACCGAGCTGATGACGACGCCCGGCGCCGAGGAATTGACGGCACTGGCCGACGTCGGAGAGGGGCTACAGTTTGATGACCCGATTAACATTCAGTTTACCTCGGGCACCACGGGCAGCCCTAAAGGGGCCACGCTGTCTCACCACAATATTTTGAACAACGGCTTTTTTTGTGGCGAGGGGATTAAGCTGACGCCGCAAGACCGCGTGTGCATCCCGGTGCCGCTGTACCACTGCTTTGGCATGGTGATTGGCAATTTGGCCTGTGTGACCCATGGCGCCACCATGGTGTACCCGTCGGCGGTGTTCGACGCCACCCAAATGCTAAAGGCCGTAGAGGAAGAGCAGTGCACGGCGGCCTATGGCGTGCCCACCATGTTTATTGCGGTATTGGATCATCCCGAGTTTGCCCAGTATGACCTGTCTAGCCTGCGTACCGGCGTGATGGCTGGGAGCCCATGCCCGATTGAGGTGATGCGCCAGGTCATCGACAAGATGTACATGAGCGAGGTGACCATTTGCTACGGCATGACGGAAACCTCGCCGGTGAGTTTTCAAAGCGCCACCGATGACCCGATTGACAAGCGCGTCAGCACGGTGGGGCGAGTGCACCCTCATTGTGAAATCAAGGTGGTGGATGAGCTGGGCAAAATCGTGCCGCGTGGCGTGTCTGGCGAGCTGTGTACCCGTTCTTATTCGGTGATGTTGGGCTATTGGGGCGATGAGCAAAAAACCGCCGAGGCCATTGATGCTGCGGGTTGGATGCATACCGGCGATTTGGCGGTGTTGGATGAAGAAGGCTATTGCCAAATCATCGGCCGCATGAAGGACTTGGTCATCCGCGGCGGTGAAAACCTGTATCCGCGCGAGATTGAGGAGTTTTTGTACACCCACCCCGATATTTTAGACGTGCAGGTCATCGGCGTGCCCGACAGCAAATATGGGGAAGAACTGTGCGCTTGGGTGGTGTTGAAAGAAGGCCGAGCCATGACGGACGAAGACATTCGTCGTTTTTGTGATGGGCAAATATCCCGACAAAAAATCCCTCGCTACGTTAAGTTTGTGATTGAATTTCCGATGACCGTCACCGGCAAGATCAAGAAGTTTGAAATGCGTCAAATCATGCAAGAAGAGCTGGAAGACGTGACGGATAGGTAATTTAAACTTGGTAAAGCAATAACTTAACCCTAATCGTGGACGACGCGATTGGGGTTTTTATTCTTTGGGGGATGCGCAACAAAGGACTTTTAAATGCCATGATCATTAAAAAGTAAGGGGAGGGGCGTGGTGATGAGCATCGTGTATAAGCCAATGTTGTTGATAGGGGTATGGGTGTGCTTAATCGGCTGTGAGCGACGAGATTGGCCTGCCAACATGAGCCCGGTCAGTCAAGCAGGGGTTTTGTTCAAGCAGGGCCTGGCG
>JAGNPU010000318.1 GCA_017989485.1 Neisseriaceae bacterium | reverse complement strand
TTAATAATCATGCTGAAGGAGCCGCGATGCGTTTTGATTTAAATATGGCGTTACGGGCATTTCGTCTGACCGCCACACACGCCAGCTTTACCCGCGCGGCTGCGGCACTGAATGTCACCCCGTCGGCGCTCAGCCAAACGGTGCGCCAGCTGGAGCGTCACCTAGACGTCAGGCTATTGCATCGTTCCACCAGAAGCGTGACCCTGACGGAATCAGGTCGGCAGTTTTTGGATAGGCTGCACCCCCTGTTAAATGAACTGGATGAGGTAATGGAGCGCGTGCGGGACGCCGAGGCGCAGCCGGTGGGACGTCTACGCATTACGCTGCCGCGCATTGCGGTAAAGCTTATTTTGACGCCCGTCTTGGCCGAGTTTATGCAGCGTTATCCAAATATCGACATGGAAGTGGATGTGAATGATGCCCTGGTGGACATTGTGGGCGCAGGGTTTGACGCCGGCATTCGCTTAGGGGACGCCTTGCAGTTAGACAGCGTGGCTGTGCCCATCGGCAACAAGGTGTCGAGTAGCATTGTGGCGTCGCCGGGCTATTTGGCCGAGCATGGTCAACCCATGCGGCCGCAGGACATACAACAGCATCGCTGTCTGTGCTATCGCTTCATCAGCAGCGGTCATTTATACCGTTGGCAGTTTGCCAAGGATGATCAAGCCTTTGCGCTGCTGCCAGCGCAAACGTTGGTGATTAATGACAATGATTTGCGCGTATTGGCGGCCAAGCAAGGCATGGGCTTGGCCTATGTGTTTCAAGAAGAAGTGAGTGAAGAAGTGAAAGCAGGCACGTTAGTGCCGGTTTTGGCAGATTGGCTGGCGGCTTTTGAGGGCTTTTATTTATACTATGCCAATCGTGCCCATATCCCCTTGAGGTTGAAGGTGTTTATTGATTTTCTACGGGCTTATGAATACCGTACCGATTAATTTTTCTGCCGATGACGCAGACAGTACATTTGAGGGTTTTATGGAAACAAAGCAAACGTCGTATCCCAAAGAAGCGATTAAAGTGGTTTTGTTAGAAGGCGTCCACGCGGCCGCCGTCGACTATTTTAAGCAAGAAGGCTATACCCACATTGTCGAATACCCTAAGGCTTTAGAGGGCGCGGAATTAAAGGCCGCCATTGCCGACGCGCAAATCATTGGCATACGGTCGCGGACCCAGCTGACCGAGGAAGTCTTGGCGGCCGCGCCTAAGCTGATGGCCGTAGGCTGTTTTTGCATCGGCACCAATCAGGTCGACAAGACTGCGGCTCAGGTGCGGGCCATCCCGGTGTTTAATGCCCCGTATTCGAACACCCGCTCGGTGGCCGAGCTGGTGATTGCCGAAAGCATTATGTTGATGCGCGGCGTGCCGTCTAAAAACGCCCACTGCCACCGCGGAGGCTGGATGAAGTCGGCCAATGGGTCTTATGAGGTGCGCGGCAAAACCATCGGCATCGTGGGCTATGGCCACATCGGCACGCAGGTGGGCATTCTGGCGGAAAACCTAGGCATGAACGTGGTGTTTTATGACGTCGAAACCAAGTTGGCCTTGGGCAATGCCCGACCACAGCCGACCTTGGCGGCCTTGCTCAAAATCGCCGACATCGTCACCCTACACGTGCCGGAAGACAAAACCACCCGAGATTTAATCAGCGCGGAACGGCTGGGGCAGATGAAAAAAGGCGCCATGTTGATCAACGCCTCACGCGGCAGCGTGGTGGATTTAGACACCCTGGCGGCCTTGCTCAAGAGCGGCACCCTCGCGGGGGCGGCGATTGACGTGTTTCCTGTTGAGCCTAAGTCCAATCAGGATGAATTTCAATCCCCGCTGCGTGGGCTCGACAACGTCTTGCTGACGCCGCACATCGGTGGCTCAACGGTGGAGGCCCAGGAAAACATTGCCGTCGAGGTGGCGGCGAAACTAGTACGGTATTCCGACAACGGCTCGACCCTGTCTGCGGTCAACTTCCCCGAAGTGTCGTTGCCCACCGACCCAAGCAGCCATCGGCTTTTGCACGTACACGCGAACGTGCCCGGCATTTTGCGCACCCTGAACAACTTTGTGTCGAACTACGCGGACATGAACATCAACGCACAATACCTACAAACCGATGGCGACATCGGCTATGTGGTGTTGGACGTGTCCAGCACGATTGATGACGCCGAGGCGCTGTATCAAGACATGAAGCATTTAGAGGGCACCTTAAAATGCCGTTTATTGTATTAATCGCCCGATTTAATTAAGGCTAGACTGAGCCGCCAGCCGTGATGCTGGCGGTTTTTTTATGCGTCGCGTTGCCCGCACAAGGCCTTGCTCATGGCGTGGATGAGGCCATAGAGCACACCCGTACACAGTAGGCCATCGGCGCTGAAGGTGAGGGCAAGCTGGTTGGCCCAGACCATTGTCGCCAGGCTCGTGGTGGCTGGGGCCAACCACAGGGGCGACACGTAGGGCCAGTAGAGGGCCAGGCTGATGAGGGGCGACAAGAAGAGCACCCACCACAGCGGCACCCACCAAGATGAAGGCGCTTGGCGCCAATGATGGGGCGCGAAACAACAACGGTACAGCTCTTGCATGGCCTGATAGGGGCGCCATAGGCCGAGGACGGGGATGAAGTAGCAGAAGACGCTTGCCGCAGGAGTGTAGCGGGTGTCACGGGCGCCTAGGCGCAGACACAGTGTTTTGGCCCGATACAGCCAGCCGAGTACGGCCACCCCAATGATGAGGCTCATCCCCATGCTGACAGCGGTATAGACGTTGTGGCGGCCCTGATAGGCATAGAGGGCCATGAGCTGATCGTGAGCAGGCCATAGGCTGTGTTGCGTGTTTAAGGTGTGGATGTAGGCCAGCTCGTCTAGGCTTAGCCACACGTCGATGCCGCCTAGGGCCAGGGCGCAAAGCAATAACCCCTTCAGGACGAGGGTGTGTTGGGCAAAGCGATGAAGGGGCGAGACAAGAAGAGACAAAATAAGGCTTTGGCATAAATAATAAAGGGCTTATTATAAATGATTTGGTTTAGACCGTCATGCTATGTGGATGAAAG
>JAGNPU010000043.1 GCA_017989485.1 Neisseriaceae bacterium | reverse complement strand
GTGTTTGCCCACGGCTTTTTGACCGTAGACGGCGCCAAAATGTCTAAGTCACGCGGCACCTTCATCACCGCCAAATCGTATTTAGACTGTAAGCTAAACCCCGAATGGATGCGCTACTACATTGCGGCCAAGCTGAACAGCCACATTGAAGACATTGATTTAAATCTTGAAGACTTTATTTCCCGCGTCAACAGCAATCTGGTGGGTAAATACCTCAATATTGCGGCCCGCGCCGCCGGCTTCATCAGCAAGCGTTTTGATGGCCACATCTTAGACATGGGCCACAGCGACCTATTGGCCCAGCTGACCGTGGCGTCTGACGGCATTGCCGCCGACTACGAAGGCCGCGAATACGGCAAGGCCTTGCGCGACATCATGGCCTTGGCCGACAAGGTGAACGCCTACGTTGACGCCAACAAGCCGTGGGAGCTGGCCAAGCAAGAAGGCCAAGAGGCACGCCTGCATGAAGTGTGTAGCGAATTAATCAACGCCTTCAAGATTTTGACCGTTTACTTAAAACCCGTGCTGCCTAAGCTGGCCGAAGACGTAGAAGCCTTTTTGAACATTGCCCCCCTCACCTGGGCCGACAGCAAAACCATTTTGCCGGCACAGGCGATTAACCCGTACAAACACCTGATGCAGCGCATTGAGCCTGAGCTGGTGGCCAAGCTGGTCGACGCCAACAAGCAGGCGCTGCAGGCCACGGCCAACGTGATCGGCACCGCGGCTCATGAGCCGGTGGCCGCGCCCATCAGCATCGATGACTTCGCCAAGGTTGACCTGCGCGTGGCCACGGTCACGGCCTGCCAGGCGGTTGAGGGCAGCGACAAGCTGTTGCAGTTCACCGTCGACTTAGGCTTTGAACAGCGCACCATTTTCTCGGGCATCAAGGCCGCCTATCAAGACCCCGCCGAATTGGTGGGTCGCCAGGTCATCGTGGTCGCCAACCTGGCCCCGCGTAAAATGCGCTTTGGCGTCTCAGAAGGCATGATTGTGTGCGCTTCTGGTACAGACAGCAAAGACGGCCTATTCCTACTGGACGTGGACGCTGGGGCACAAACCGGCATGCGCGTGAGCTAATCCCATCAGCAAATATAAGGCTGTCTGATTTAGGCAGCCTTTTTTTGTTATATAATCCCTCCTTACCCTTCCCCCTGCAAAGCTTCACACCCCTATGAATATTTTTTACGAAGAAGGCGGCCAATTTAAGGTTGCCAGCATTGTCACCAAAAACGACGCGTCTTATCAGGTCGATACCCAACACGGCAAACGCGCCAAGATTAAGGCCAACAACGTCTTTTTGGAATTTGACGGTGCCCTAGAGCCCTTCCTCACCCAGGCCTTGGCCACGGCCACCGACGTGGACGTCGACTTCCTGTGGGAAGTGTGTGGCGAAGAGGAATTCAGCGCCCAACAAATTGCCGAAGAGTATTTTGGCCACAAGCCCAGCAACACCGAGCTGGCCGCCACCTACATTAAAATTTACGCGGCGCCGATGTATTTTTACAAAAAGGCCAAAGGCTTTTTCAAAGCCGCGCCTGAAGACACCCTCAAAGCCGCCCTGGCCGCCATTGAACGCAAAAAACAGGAAGAGGCGCAAATAGACGCCTGGGCCGATGCCCTGTGCCAAAACGAATTGCCAGACGCGATACGGGCCGATTTGATGACGATTTTGCACCTGCCCAATAAGCAAAGCCTGACCTATAAGGCCTTTGCCCTTGCGGCCGACCGCAACAAACAGTCGCCGCTGGCGCTGGCTCAGGCCGTGGGGGGCCTGCCGTCGATACCCGAGTATTTACGCCAAGGCTTTTTGCTCCAGCATTTCAGCAAGGGCACCGGCTTTCCTGAATTGCCCATCCCGGCCTTGCCCACCCTGCCCGAAGCCACCGGCATCAAGGCCTTCTCGATAGACGACATCAGCACCACCGAAATCGACGACGCCATCTCGGTGACGCCACAGGCCAACGGCAGCACCCGTTTGGGCATCCACATTGCCGTGCCTAGTCTGGCGATTAACGCCGACAGCGACATTGAGCGCCTGATTTTTAATCGCCTCAGCACCGTCTACTATCCGGGTGACAAAATCACCATGTTGCCCGACGATTGGGTCAAGCACTTTACCCTAGACGCTGGCCGCAGCTGCCCGGCACTGAGCCTATACATCGACGTCATGGCCGATAACACCCTCAGCACGCCAGAGTGCAAGGTGGAAAACGTGTGGATAGACGCCAACATTCGCCTGCACGAAATCGAGCCGCTGTTCAATCAGGACACCCTGGCCCATCCGGCCACGCTGCCTGACTTTGCCTACAAAAACGAACTGCTGTGGCTACACCAGTTGGCCGTTCATCTGGAAACCGCACGGGGCCGACATGACCCTAGCCGTCCGGTACAGTTTGACTACGGCATCGACGTCGACGAACACGAACACGTGCGCATCAGCAAGCGCCAGCGCGGCGCGCCCATCGACCTGCTGGTGAGCGAAATGATGATTTTGGCCAACAGCCACTGGGCCAAGATGTTAGACGACAACGACACGCCGGGTATTTTCCGGGTGCAGCCCACCGGCAAGGTGCGCATGAGCACCCAGTCTGAGCCCCACGTGGGCATGGGCGTGTCCCACTATGCCTGGTGCACCTCACCGCTGCGCCGCGCCGTCGACTACATCAACCAAAGCCAAATCCTGGGCCTGATCGACCACAAGCCCATGCGCTACCAAAGCGGCGACAGCATGTTGTTTGCCGTCTTACGCGACTTTGAGGCCACCTACAGCGCCTACAATGACTTCCAAAGAAAAATGGAACATTATTGGTGTCTGCGCTATCTACAACAAGAGCAGATCACCGAGTTGACCGCCTTAGTGTTGAAAGAAGACCTGGTGCGCATTCAAGGCCTGCCGATGGTGCAACGCATTATTGGGCTGCCCCAGGGCACCGTGCCTAAGTCGATAGTGAAGCTCGGCGTCCACCACATCGACGTGCTCAACCAAACCGCGCAAATGCAGTTTTTGAGCCTAGAAAGTGCGCCAGAGCCCATGACGCCGCCGACACCGGCTGCGGCTGCAGACGCCCCGGGCCAAACCCCCAGCTAAATCGAGAGGGTGCCCCCACCGCGGTGAGCGGGCAGCCTGATGAATAATAAATAATGGTCAATAAATGACTTAAGGAAACAATATGAAAACGTGGATGTGTTTGATTTGTGGGTTTATTTACGATGAAGCCCTAGGCATGCCGGACGACAATATCCCTGCGGGCACCGCGTGGGAAGACGTGCCGCCCAACTGGACCTGCCCGGACTGTGACGCCCGCAAAGATGATTTTGAAATGATTGAAATTTAAAGTTAAGACGTTTGCCAAAAATGCCATAAACGTATTATGATGTTCAACAATTACTTAAAAGAGATCACCATGAATAAAACCAAGTTAACGTCATTCATTGCGGCCCTCGTCATGGGTGGCGCCTTAAGCGGCTGTATGAGCACGACCGGTGCAGACTTAACCGGCAGCAACCGCAAACAGCTGTTGCTGATTTCCAGCGAAGACCTCAACGCCCAATCGGCCCAGCAGTTTAAACAACTGACCGCCGAAGCCCGTCAAAAAGGCGTATTAGACACGTCTTCAGCCACGGCCAAACGCGTCAAAACCATTTTTAACCGTTTAGTACCACAAACCAACGTATTCCGTGCCGATGGCCAGCAGTTTAACTGGCAAATCGAAGTCATCAAAAGCAATGAAGTCAACGCCTTCGCCATGCCTGGTGGCAAAATGGTGGTCTACACCGGCATTGTGAATCAGCTCAAGCTGACCGATGACGAATTGGCGGCCATTGTGGGCCATGAAATGGCCCACGTGCTGCGCGAACACAGCCGCGAACAGGTGTCACAAGACCTGGCCAAAAAACAGGGCCTAAGCCTGGTGAGCAAGCTTGCCGGCCTGTCTGGCAGCCAAGCAGACCTAGCCGCGCAAGTGGGCAACCTGGCCATCACCTTGCCGTTCTCACGCACCATGGAAACCGAAGCCGACCGTATTGGCCTAGAAATGATGGCGCGTGCGGGTTACAACCCTGAAGCCGCCGTGACCCTATGGCAAAAAATGGCCAAAATGGGCGCCAGCGGTGGGATGTTCTCTACCCACCCGGCCAGCGAAGCACGCCAAAAAGAATTGCAAAAACACATTCCTACGCTGATGCCGCTGTACGAGCAAAGCAAAGGCAAAAAAGCGACCGCCACCAAAAAACGTTAATTAGGCTCGCTGTGACACCGCCACCATGAGGTTTCAGGGTGGCGGTTTTTTTTGAGGCCTCCGCCTCAGCCGGCTGGATCGCCCTCCTGATCCGCGGCTGTCCATCCCATTATTCAAATGCTATACTCTCTTACCCTTATCCGGGCCCAGCCGATTGGCCTTCAACACTCCTAACCACGGGGCAAAGCTTGTCTCTCCATGAATAAGACCCAACATGACTACAAATAGAGTATTTGGCAGCACCTTAATCATTGCTGGCACCACCATAGGCGCCGGTATGTTGGCCCTCCCGCTGGCCTCTGCAGGCATTGGCTTTTGGCCCGCCACCCTCATTATGTGCGGCATTTGGCTGTTAATGGTGTACACCGCCATGCTGATGCTGGAAGTGCATCAACATGCCCCCGCCGACGCCACCTTACACACCTTGGCCTATCAGTTTTTAGGCAAAAAAGGCCGTTATCTGGCCACGTTTGCGGTGCTGTTTTTGTTTTACGCCCTGTGCGCGGCCTATATTGCCGGCGGCGGCTCGCAGTTTAACGACAAAATCAACGCCTGGTTTCACATCGAGCAACACACCTGGGGCACCGTCTTTTTTACCGTGGTGATCGCCCTCGTGGTGTCGATCGGCACGCATTCGGTCGACATCGTCAACCGCGTCTTGTTCACCCTAAAAATCATTGCCCTCGTCATCATGTTGACCTTGCTCATGCCCCATGTGCACATCAAAAACCTGATGGCCATGCCCTTACAACAAGGCCTGTTGCTGTCGTCACTGCCGGTGATCTTTACCTCATTTGGCTTTCACGGCAGCATCCCCTCCATCGTTCAATACGTGGGCAAAGACATCAAGGCCTTACGCAAAATCATGATTTTTGGTTCGGCCCTGCCGCTCTTCGTCTACCTGCTGTGGCAGGTCGCGATACAAGGCATTTTCACCCAGGCTGAGCTTTTTGGCAGCTCTGGCTTAAGCCAGTTCATGAGCACCATTAGCCAAGCCCTGCAAACCCCGATGGTGAATAAGGCCGTTACCGTGTTTGCCGACCTGGCCCTAGCCACCTCATTCCTGGGCGTCAGCCTGGGCCTGTTCGACTTTATTGCCGATTCCCTGAGCCGTAACCGCAGCACCGGCCATCGCCTTCAGGTCGCCTTAATCACCTTTGTGCCGCCCCTAGGCTTTGCCCTGTTTTACCCTAAGGGCTTCATCACCGCCTTAGGCTATGCCGCCATTGCCTTAACCATCCTCGCGGTGTTCATGCCGGTGGCCATGGTCTGGGCCAAGCGTCGCCAATATGTGGCCAACGACGACTACGTGGTCAAAGGCGGCAAAGCGGCTCTGGTGCTGGTGGTGCTCTTAGGCTGTGGCATCATCGGCTCGCAGTTTTTGCAGATGCTGGGCCTCATCCCCGCCGTCGGTTAAATAAGAATCAGCCGCAACCCGCCGCCTGGCGGGTTTTTCTATAGTTATTATCAAAGAGTCCTTTAATCTAAATCGGTTATAATAGAAAAATAACCGAACCAAAACCAAGAAAGGGTATGCCATGAAAGGTAATCCAGAAGTCATTGACTATTTAAATGTACTGCTCGCAGGCGAGCTAGCAGCTCGTGACCAATACTTCATTCACTCTTCTATGTATGCCGAATGGGGTTATCAAAAACTGTTTGCGCGCATTAACCATGAAATGGCCGATGAAACCAATCACGCCCAGCAAATCATCACCCGCATTCTGATGTTAGAAGGCACCCCAAAAATGGTCCCTAGCGCCATTCACGTGGGTAAAGACGTGCCAGAAATGCTGCGTTTGGATTTGAACTTAGAAGAAGAAGTCCGTGGCGCCTTGAAAACCGGCGTCGCCCTATGCGAAGCCAAGCAAGACTATGTGACCCGCGAAATGTTGGTGACCCAGCTACAAGACACCGAAGAAGACCACGCCCACTGGCTAGAACAACAGCTGCGCTTGATCGACATGGTTGGCTTACAGAACTACTTGCAAAGCCAGTTCTAAAAACCCATACAATAAGGAGTGACCATGAAAGGTGACCGCATTGTGTTACAACAGCTCAATAAGAACTTGGGCCTGTTGTTAATCGCCATCAACCAATATTTTTTACATGCGCGCATTTTGAAGAACTGGGGCTTCACCGAACTGGGTGAACACATTTACAAAAAATCGATTAAAGACATGAAGGACGCCGACGCCATTATTGAACGCGTCTTGCTGCTCGACGGTTTGCCTAACCTACAGGAACTGGGCAAATTATTAATCGGCGAAAGCGTGCCCGAAATCATTGCCTGCGACCTTCAGCTAGAGGGCAATAAGCACGACGCCCTGGTGGCCGCCATCGCCCTGTGCGAAGAAAAGCAAGACTATGTGTCGCGCGACCTCTTGGCCGACCAAATGGACACCAACGAAGAATACATTGATTGGCTCGAAACCCAGCAAGAATTGATTACCGAAGTGGGCCTGATGAATTACTTACAAACCTCAGCCACCGAAGACTAATCAGACTCGGCGAGTACGACACCACAAAGCCCTGTTGCAATCACGCAACAGGGCTTTGTTTTTGAGGCGGTTTGGGGCCGATTCTAGGCGATGGCCGCCGCGGCCGCACAGGCACAGGCGGCAAAAGCCGGCACGGTGGCGCCGTCATCTAAGGCGCCCCCAGGCAGGTAGGCGCTGGCGGCCGCGGCACAACAGCCACAGCAGGTGGCCACGCCTAAGCTGGCCTGTAGGTCAGCCAGGCTGGTTGCCCCCGCGCTGACCTGCTCTTTAATTTGTGTGTCGGTTACCCCGTTACATATACAAATGTACATGAAGCCACCCTTTGCGTAATCTTATTAATGAAGTTAATAATACTGATTATCATTAATAACTGCAAGGGTTAATTCCTCCCTAGCCCAAACCCGGGCCCTTCCCCTAGATCAAGCCAATTCATCATATGATCAATCACTTAGCGAATCAGGCTGGTCGGTTCACGCTTTTCCTTAGCATTAATCATCTTTTCTACACAAAAGACTATCTTTTCATGGCCAATCGCTTAATAATCAGAGTATGTACTAAGCCCTCCATCTGACCGAAGAGGATGCACACATGAACAAATACCTATCCGCTCTGTGGCTATTGGCCTGTTCTGGCGCCGTCTTGGCCGACGGTGGCAACATTGCCATTTCCGGCATGATTGTGAACCCTTCTTGCAGCGTCAGCGTGGTCGCCCCTGCCGCCAGCGCACCGGAAGCCCTTTTTGCTCATGCCTGTGCGGCCGATGTCAAAGCACACGTGCACTTAAGCATGCTCAACCTAGCCCCCCTTGAAAAAAATGAACGGGCACACTTAGACGGTGATAGAATCGAGCCCGCAAACGCCAAAGTGGTGTTTGCCGCCTATTTATAATCCCGCGGGTCCCTACGGTCTTAGCCCACACATCATGCCCAAATTGACTGTTTCTGCGGCCGTCTGCCTAATCCTCTTAGGCGTGGGGCCTTTTAGCCAAGCGAGTGCCACCTTACTGGGCACACGCCTGTTTCACTATTGCCCGCAAGCCAAGCAAACCCTCACCTTTGTGCCAGACCCCTCATTCGGCCCCAGCGTGCTCACCACCTGGATAGACGCACGGCCTCAGCAACTGCTGCCCCAGCAGGCACAAGCCCCTTTTGCCACCTTTCCGGCCCAGCTCAACATGCCGGCCCAAGGCCAGCAAAAAATTGTCCTGATGTACGTCGGCCCACCTGAGGCCTGCCCCAAAACGCAAGAAGCGGTGTATTACTTTTATTTTATGGAAAGCCCGGTCAAGGCGTTAAAACAGCCACAGCCGACGCACTACCTCAGCATGATTAAGCTGTTCCTACGCCCGGCCCACTTGCGCAACAACCTGAAAGGCGGCGGCGCGCAACTAGGCATCGACTTCGACCCCCAGACGGCTCAGTTCATCGTCCACAACCCTAGCCCCTATCACGTGACCATTAGCCGCTGGCAGCGCGCCAGCGGCTCGGCAAAGCCGTTGGCCGAGCCGGTGATGGTGCCGCCCCACAGCAGCCTACGCCATCCGGCCCTGCGCTCGACCCCGTTAACCCTCGGTACCCCTATCGTCATCCACACCCTAGACGACTTTGGCCGCAGCCACAGCAGCAGCCACACGCTGCGCCCCCACTAGCCGCCAGCCACAAAAAAACCCTGTCTGACGACAGGGTTGGGGAAGGCATGATGCAGGCTTAGTCTTCGTATTCTGAAGGGCTAGGACAGCTGCACATCAGGTTACGGTCGCCGTAGACATCATCCACGCGATTCACGGTTGGCCAGTACTTATTGGCCGCCACAAACGGCAAGGGATACACGGCTTCAGCGCGGCTGTAGACGTGGGTCCACTCATCGGCAATCACGTTGGCATGGGTATGGGGCGCATGCACCAATGGATTGTCTTCTAATGGCCATTCGCCTGCCTGGACCTTTAATACTTCTTTTTTGATTTGCTTCATCGCCGCAATAAAGCGGTCAATTTCGGCCTGGCTTTCGCTTTCGGTCGGCTCAATCATCAAGGTACCGGCCACTGGGAACGACATGGTGGGCGCATGGAAACCGAAGTCCATTAAGCGCTTGGCCACGTCTACTTCGGTGATGCCGCTGGCTTCTTTCAAAGGACGAATGTCAATGATGCACTCATGCGCCACCTTGCCATTTTGGCCGGTGTACAACACGGGGTAATCATTTTGCAAGTGGTGGGCAATGTAGTTGGCGTGCAACAAAGCGGCCTCGGTGGCCTGACGCAAACCCTTGCCCATCATGCTGATGTACATCCAGGTAATCGGCAAAATGCTGGCGCTGCCGTAAGGCGCGGCAGAAATCGCGCCAAAGTCGGCGTCTAAACCGTCAATCGGCGCCACCACGTTGCTGGCCATAAACGGCGCCAGGTGGGCTTTCATGCCAATCGGGCCCATGCCAGGACCGCCACCACCGTGAGGGATGCAGAAGGTTTTGTGCAGGTTCATGTGCAATACGTCGGCGCCCACTTCCGCAGGCTGCATAATGCCTACCTGTGCGTTCATGTTGGCACCATCCATATACACTTGACCGCCGTGGGCATGGATGATTGAACAGATTTCACGGATAGACGCTTCAAACACGCCGTGGGTGGATGGGTAGGTAATCATCAACGCACCCAGATTGGCCTCATGCTCTTTGGCCTTGGCTTTTAAGTCTTCAACGTCAACGTTGCCGAGCTCATCACAGGCCACAACCACCACCTTCATGCCGGCCATTTGTGCCGATGCGGGGTTGGTGCCATGGGCAGAGCGAGGAATCAAGCACACGTCGCGATGGCTTTCGCCACGAGACTCATGGTAGCGACGAATCACCACCAGGCCGGCGTATTCGCCTTGGGCACCAGAGTTAGGCTGTAGCGACATGGCGTCAAAACCGGTGATGATTTTCAACTGTTCCGCCAGGCCATCCAACATGCCCATATACCCTTGCGTTTGGTCTTGCGGCGCAAACGGATGCATGTTAGAAAATTCAGGCCAGGTAATCGGCAACATTTCTGCCGTGGCATTCAGCTTCAGGGTACAGCTGCCCAAGGAAATCA
>JAGNPU010000317.1 GCA_017989485.1 Neisseriaceae bacterium | reverse complement strand
CCTGGCCAAAATGACCAGTTCGTCAACGATGCCTTCATTGCCAAAATGAAAAAAGACGCCATTTTGATCAACACCGCCCGCGGCGAAATCCAAGACAATAAAGCCATTCTGGCGGCCTTAGAGCGCAAACATTTAAGCGGTTTTGCCACCGACGTGTTTTCTAACGAGACCGAATTTTTCCAACGCCGCTTCATGCCTTGGCAAACCGTCCCCGACCCGGTGGTGCAAAAGCTCATCGAGCTGTTCCCACGGGTATTGGTGACCCCTCATGTGGGCTCGAATACCGATGAAGCGCTGTCCAATATGATAGAAACCAGCTATGACAATTTAAATGACATGCTCACCACCGATGCCTGTATTAATGAAATCATGTAATGCCTACGCCTCCGGCCAGCGCCGGAGGCCAAACACATTCTTGAATCCACCAAGACCCAGGCAATCGCCGATGCCCTCCAGCATTCCGCCGCCACGGGCTTAGCCCTGAGTTAAGGTGTTAAATTTAGTAATAATTAATACAGGAACATATTTTTAATCTACACTATGCCGTGCTTTTATCTTTAAATTAAACTTAAGAATATATACTATGAAAAAATTCCTTTTATTGGCTTCTTCTCTATTGGTTTTGGCCGCCTGTGGTGACAAAGATGCTGGCAAACCAGCCGACACCGCGTCTAACATGCCGGCTGAGTGTCAAGAATACATGACCCAACTGCAAAAACTGGCTGAATCATCGCCTGCTGCAGACCAGTTCAAAGAAATGTTGAAAACCAGCGAAGCACAGTGGGCCAATGTGACTGCCGAACAAAGCGCAGAAGCAGCAACCGCGTGTAAACAAGCTTCAGAAATGCTGAAATCCATCCCTGGCCAATAAGCCTAGGGGTAAAAAATAGGCGTCTGTTGCAGACGCCTATTTTTTTGTGCCTCATGCGCGAGCACACACCAGCCTTTTGTTTTTCTTCATACTTTTCTGTTCCAAGCTCATAACAAAACGGTATTTTTATCTTAACTTTCTGTTGCTATAGTGAAGCAGACGCTTCTCAACCTCACTATGGACACCCTCATGACCCACTCTTGGCGCTTACTGGTTTTCCCCCTTCTGCTGGCGTTGACCGCCTGCGACAAAAGCCCCTCATCGACCGCAACCACCCCGCCCAGCAGCATCACCTTGCTCAACGTCTCTTACGACCCTACGCGCGAATTTTATCAAGCCTATAACACCTTATTTCAAACCTATTGGCGCACCACCACGGGCCAAACCGTGACCGTGCAACAATCGCACGGCGGCTCTGGCAAGCAGGCGCTGGCCATCATTCATGGCCTCCAGGCCGACGTCACCACCCTAGCGTTGGCCGGCGACATTGATGTGCTCAACCAAGACCAACCCCTGATCAACCCTCAATGGCAGCAAAGCCTGCCCGACAACAGCACGCCCTATACCTCAACCATTGTGTTTTTGGTCCGTAAGGGCAATCCCAAACACATCCGTGATTGGGATGACCTGGTGCGAGATGACATCGCCGTCATTACCCCCAATCCCAAAACCTCTGGCGGTGCCCGCTGGAACTTCTTGGCCGCCTGGGCCTACGCCAAGCAAAAAAACCACGGCAGCGATGCGGCGGCAGAACGGTTTGTGCGCGACCTCTACCAGCGGGTACCGGTATTGGATTCTGGTGCCCGTGGCGCAACCATGACCTTTACCCAGCGCCAGATTGGCGACGTCCTTCTGGCTTGGGAAAACGAAGCCTATTTGGCGTTAAACGTCGCCGGGGATGACTTTGAAATCGTGACGCCTTCATTGTCGATTTTGTGCGAGCCACCGGTGGCCGTCATCGACAGCGTGGTGGATAAAAAAGGCACGCGCCAGGTGGCCGAAGCCTATCTTAAGTATCTGTACAGCGAAGCGGCGCAGCGCCTCATCGCCCAAAACTTCTACCGCCCTATCCACCCCACGGTACAAGCTGAATTTAACAATCAGTTTCCACCACTGACGCTGGTGACCATAGACGAGGCCTTCGGCGGCTGGGCCAAAGCGCAAAAAACCTTTTTTGACGACGGCGGCGTGTTTGACCGCCTGTATGCGGCCAAGGCCAGCTAACCCCGGTGCCTGAACTGGTGCTGGCCTGCCTTTTTTGATAGCATAGGCCCGAATGCCGACCACAGTGGGCGTTCGGGCCTATTCACCTTGATGGGCCTAATTATTGATGAAACGTTGACCACACCCAACATGCCCCCCATTACCTATATTAACCACCAGGGCCATGCCCGCACCGTAGACGTCGCCATCGGCGACTCGGTCATGCAAGGCGCGATGGACCACGACGTCGGCGGCATTGAAGCCTATTGTGGCGGTGCCTGCGCCTGCGCGACCTGCCACGTCTACGTGGCAGAAGACTGGCTGAGCAAGCTGCCCCCCATCGCCGACAAAGAACGCACCATGTTGGCCTTTGTGATGCAGCCACAGCCCAACTCTCGCCTGGCCTGCCAGCTGACGGTGACCGCCGACCTAGCCGGCCTGGTGGTGACCACGCCGGAAGATCAAATTTAGCCGGCAGCCCTCCTCGATGACCCCAAACACAGCCACGGGAACCACTTAAACCAGACGACAGTCTTTCATGAGTCGATACTCCTTACCTTAAGGTTTACCTATGCCCGTCCCTGGTTTTCGTCAACGCGTCCGCGCCGAACATTGGCCCAACCGGCTGCGCTGGGGCCTGCGCGATGCATTTGCCCTGCTGTTGCTGCCGCTGATGTTGCTGCTACCGGCCTGCCTCAGCGCCCTGTTCCCCCTCTCTCCCGCATTCTTGATCAACGGTGACGTGGTCTTGAGGGCCGTCTTGTTTCTTGCCCTAATCGTGCTTTATCAAGACATGCTGGCACATCACTGGCAACACTTTAAAGCCGGCGGCTGGCGCTCTTGGGCCCTGGTGTGCAGCGGCGCCATCGGCCTACAGCTGTGCATCAGCATCGTCAAAACCTACCTGCCGGCGACGGCCGTCCTCGGCGCCGCCGAGCCTGACATCGACCTCCCCTCGCTAGGCCTCATGCTCTTACTTGGCTTTGGTCCCGTATTGACC
>JAGNPU010000042.1 GCA_017989485.1 Neisseriaceae bacterium | reverse complement strand
GAAAGGTCACCGGGCCGAGATGAGGCGTGAGGCTGACGCGCAGCCATGGGGTCAATTCAGAAAGAGGCAACATAGAGACACCTTATATATAGGTCAATAACGACTATGATTATGGCATAAATAAGGTAAGGTGTCGGGCTGGCCATGCGTCTGTGGGGCTGGTTTTTGGTCAGCGATCCATTATTAATAATGAACTTTGAATAATATGACGTGACTAATAAATAAGTAGGCATAATAATCATCACAAGGAGCAGCACATGACACAGCAGAATTTTACCCATAAAGTAGTGATTGTGACTGGCGGATCCAGCGGCATTGGCAAGGCCACGGCTGAGGCATTTGCCGCGGCGGGCGCTAAGGTCGTGATTGCCGATTTTTCTGAGGCAGGCGCCGCCGTGGTGGCTGATTTAGAAAAACAGGGTCATGACGCGCTGTTTGTGAAGACCGACGTCACCAGCGAGGCCGATACCCAAAACATGGTGGCCAAGACCGTGGCCAAGTTTGGCCGCATCGACGTGCTGTTTGCCAACGCAGGCATCGCCCTCGGTGGTGAAATCACCGCCACCAGCTATCCCGAGTGGCAAAAAGTCATCGACGTGAACCTGAATGGGGTCTTTTTGTCGGACAAGTACGTGATTGAGCAGATGTTGACCCAGCCCGAGGGCGGCGCCATCGTCAACTGTGGCTCCATCCACAGCTTTGTCGGCAAAGCCGGCGTGACGGCCTACAGCGCCGCCAAAGGGGCGGTGAAGCTGCTGACCCAAACCTTGGCCATCGACTATGCGGCCAAAAACATTCGGGTGAATGCCGTGTGCCCAGGCTACGTAGACACGCCGCTATTGCAACAGATACAGGGCCCTGCCCGCCAGGCCTTAATCGACTTACACCCACAGGGGCGTTTGGGTCGGCCTGAAGAGGTGGCCAACGTGGTCTTGTTCCTCGCCAGCGACGCCGCTTCCTTTGTGAACGGCACCACATTATTGGTCGATGGCGGCTATACGGCGCAATAAAAACGAGGGTGAAACACAAAAGCGTCTGGCTGGGTCTAGACGCTTTTGTGCCGTCTGCGGCAATAAATCCACAAAGCACTAAACTTAGCCCGCCTCCTAAGGTTATAATAGGGCGGTTCTGTGCTTGCCCGAGCACACGGATGCGCTGGGCGATGACCGCCCCTACGGCGCGAACACCTTAAATCATGAACGACAATAAATGAAAGTAACCCCATGGCACTATTAGACATTTTGCGCTATCCAGATGAGCGCCTACACACCGTCGCCAAACCCGTGGCCAAAGTGGATGACCGCATTAAGACCCTGGTGAGCGATATGGCTGAAACCATGTATGAAGCTGCCGGCATCGGCCTGGCCGCCACCCAAGTAGACGTGCACGAGCGCGTGGTGGTGATGGACTTGTCCGAAGAAAAAAACCAGTTACTGGTGTTGATTAACCCAGAAATCATCGCCAAATCCGGCGAAACCACTTACGAAGAAGGCTGCCTGTCGGTGCCCGGCGTGTACGACACCGTGACCCGTGCCGAAGCCGTGACCGTTCGCGCACTGGATGCCGACGGCCAATCTTTTGAGCTGGCCGCCGACGGCCTGTTGGCCATTTGCATTCAGCACGAGCTGGATCATTTGGCCGGTAAAGTCTTTGTTGAGTATCTGTCCGATATGAAGCAGCAGCGCATCAAAAGCAAATTAAAAAAACGCACCAAACAAATGGCTTAAGCCCACAAAGACTGAATCAGACATGAAGATTATTTTTGCAGGAACCCCAGACTTCGCCGCCGCGGCGCTAGCGGCCATCGTGGCCGCTGGCCACACCGTGTCCTTGGTGTTGACCCAGCCAGACCGGCCTAAAGGGCGGGGCATGAAGGCCCAGGCCAGCGCCGTGAAGCAGATGGCCGAACGCTTAGGCTTGCCGGTGTTTCAGCCGTTAAACTTGAAAGAAGCGACCGACCAGAACGTGATTGCGGCCGAAGGCGCCGACGTGATGGTGGTGGCGGCCTATGGTCTGATTTTGCCGCAGGCCGTGTTGGACCTGCCGCGTTTGGGCTGCTTAAACATTCACGCCTCCTTGTTGCCACGTTGGCGGGGGGCGGCGCCGATACAGCGCGCCATTGAAGCGGGCGACGGCGAAACCGGCGTGTGCATCATGCAAATGGCCGCCGGCCTGGATACCGGCGATGTGTTGCACACCGTGCGCACCGACATCACCGTTGCCGACACCGCGGGCAGCGTGCACGATCGCCTGATGCACCTTGGTGCCGAAGCCGTGGTGGCGACCTTAGGCGATCTTGAGGCGCGCGTGCCGCAGCCGCAGCCAGAAGCCGGTGTGACCTATGCGCACAAACTGACCAAAGAAGAAGCCCAAATTGTGTGGGCGGAATCCGCCGTGGTCATCGACCGTAAAATTCGCGCCTTTAACCCCGTGCCCACTGCGTGGACGGTGTTGGACGGCATTAACGTTAAAGTGTGGGCCGCCAGCGTAGCAGACGCGGTAGGCGCCACGGGCGTGGTTTTGGCCGCAGGCCCAGAAGGCCTATTGGTGGGCACAGGAGAGGGCAGTATCTTGATTACAGAATGGCAGGTTGCCGGCAGCAAACGCATGGCCATGAGCGCCTATTTGGTGGGTAAACCCGTGCCTGTTGGCACGGCTTTGGGACAGGCGGTGAGCGCATGAGCATGGTGACCGTACAACGTTTGGCCACCGAAACCGTCATGGCGGTGGAGGCGGGACAAAACCTGACCGACGTCTTGCAGCGCATCATGAGCATGCATCCGGATTTAAGCGTGCAAGAACGCGGAGCCTTGCAAGACATTGCCTATGGCTGTCAGCGCTATTTGGGCTCGCTGAAGTTTTATGTGCGCCAGCTGGTGGCCAAGCAGCTGCCGGCGCCGGAGATTGAAGCCTTGCTGTTGGTCGCACTGTATCAGCTTAACTATTCGCGTAACGCCACCCATGCCGTGGTCAACGAGGCGGTTGAAGTGGCCAGCGTCTTGGCCAAAGGCAATTTTAAGGGCGTGGTCAACGGCGTATTGCGTAATTTTTTACGCGAGCAAAAAAACCTCACCGCCAAAATGCAGCGCAATGATTTGGCCAAGCACAACCACCCTAATTGGTGGGTGACCTACATGAAAACCCATTATCCTAAGCACTGGCACAATATTTTATTGGCCAATCAATCGCATCCGCCGATGACGCTTAGGGTGAATAAACACCATGCCGACGCGGCTCAGTATCAGGCCATCTTGGCCGAGGCCGGGATAGAGGCCAAAATTCTGGGCGACCATGGCTTAAAGCTGACCAAGCCCGTACGCGTCGACGAGCTGCCGCATTTCTTTGAAGGTTGGGTGTCGGTACAAGACTTTGGTGCCCAACAGGCCGCCATTTTATTGGACCCACAGCACGGCGAACGGGTGTTAGACGCCTGCGCTGCACCGGGCGGCAAGACGGGGCATTTGTTGGAATGGGCAGAGTGCGACCTCACCGCCGTCGACATTGACGAGCGGCGCCTGGCGCGCGTGGCGCAAAACGTGACCCGCCTAGGCTTTGAGGCCAAGTTGGTGTGTGCGGATGCGCAAGACCTAGACGCGTGGTATGCTGGGAAACCGTTTGATGCGATTTTGGCCGACGTGCCCTGTACCGCATCGGGCGTGGTGCGCCGCCATCCAGACATCAAATGGCTGCGTCAGGCCAAGGATGCACATAAGGTGGCCAAGCAGCAGGTTAACCTATTGGATCAGCTGTGGTCGGTGCTCAAGCCCGACGGCCGGATGCTGGTGGCGACCTGTTCGCTGTTTTTGGAAGAAAATGAGCAGCAAATCGACGCATTTTTGGCGCGTCACAGTGACGCACGCCTAAGAAAACAGCATGTTTTTTTACCTAATGATCGACATGATGGCTTTTATTACGCACTTTTGCAGAAGTATTAAACCTTATCTCCTGGCCCTCGGCCTATTGCTGGTGACTTTTCCCGCAATGGCCGAGGATATTGGCGTTGTGCGTGCCAAAGGGGTGATTGCCAAGAACGGCCAAATGCTGGTCAGCACCCGATTCACCACCCAATTGCCTCAGCCCTTGATTGAGTCACTCAACCAGGGCGTGGCCTTAAATTTTCGACTTGAGTATCAGCTCAATTCCCCCACCTATCAGGCGTACAAGCTTAAACTCAGCAATTTGTTCAGCGCCCACGCGGCCCTAAACTACAAGCTGAGCTACCACCCATTGACCAACCGCTACAAAGTCATCATGGGCACTTTGGCCACCGATTACGCCACCCTAGATGAAGCCATTCAGAGCATCGGCGCGATTGCCAACTGGCGCGTGCTCAGCAGCGGCACCTTAAGCGGCTATCGTCCCCGTGACGTGTCTGCGGCGGTCAAGTTGTCCTTAAGCATTAGCGATTTGCCCAAGCCGTTTCAAATCAACGCCATTACGTCATCCACCTGGAAATTAGACAGCGGTTGGGTCACCCTGAATTTGAGCAAGGAGCCCTAGCGTGCGCTATATTCTGATCGTGCTAACGGCCGCTTCGGTGCTGTCGCTGTATATGTTGGCCGTGGCCACCGGCAATACCAGCAAGCTCTCCGAGTATTTTTGGTGGATACTCATCGCCGACGGCATATTGCTGTTGGCCCTGGCCGTGGTGGTGGGCAAGCAGCTGTGGACGCTGCATAAGAATCACCAAAACAGGGTGTTTGGTGCCAAGCTGGCGCGTAAGCTGTCCCTGATGTTTGCCCTGGTGGCGATTATCCCCAGTATTTTATTATTTGCCGTATCGGCCCAGTTTATTTCCCACAGCATTAAATCGTGGTTTGGCGATGAAACCGAGGTGGCGCTTGACCGTAGCCTAAATTTAAGTAAAGCTGCATTAGAGTTTGCCCTAGATGAAACGGTGAAAGACGCCGTACACGTACAGATTGAGCTGGTCAGTCATTACGCTTTTCAACATGATTTTCAGGTCGCGCTCAATAGGCTGTCTGAGCCCTTGGTGCGAGATTTAGGACAGATTGCCGTCTATGATGTCGACGCGCAGGTGCGCTTAGGCGAGCGTTCTTTTGACGTGGGGCCCGCCCCCAGCCTGCCTTATCCGGTGGTGACCAAAGGCATGTTGGCCAAGCTGAGCTTGGATCAGCCGCAAACAAGCACCAGCAGCTTGGGCAAGCGACTGTATTCCGAAGTGTGGTTGCCGATTCCGAACGCCGAACAAAAAAACTATGCCTTATTGGTGCGCGCCATGGTGCCGGAAAAAGTGGCTCAGGATGCGTTGTTGATTGAGGCGGCGCGCTCAAAATATGCGGAAATGGCATTTGCCAAAGACGGCCTGCAAACGTTTTACATGATTACCTTACTGTTGGCGACGCTGTTGTCCATTATGCTGGCCTTGGTGGGCGCCCTGTTTTTCTCACAGCGCTTCACCGCGCCGTTGTTGGCCCTGGCGGCCGCCACCAAGGCGGTGGCGCGAGGAGACTTTACCAAGCGTAGCCCCGTGTTTCGTTCGGATGAGTTTGGCACCTTGTCGAGCATGTTTAACCGCATGACCGAGCAGTTACAAAATGCCAACGAGGTTGCCGAAACCAATAGGCGTCGGCAAGAAGCCGCCAAAACCTATCTGGAAACCGTGTTGGCCAGCCTGACGGCCGGGGTGTTGGCCTTCAGCACCAACGGCTATTTGCGGGCGTATAACCGCAGTGCCGAAGAGATTTTAGGTCTGACCTTTACCCCGTTATTAGACCTGCCGTGGCAGGAGTGGCCGCAAAAAGACGACCAGACCTTGCAGTTGGTGTCGATGATGCATGAAATTTTGGCCAATGAGCAGCCGCGAAATGCGGTACAGTTAGACTATGTTCAGGGCGATCGGGCCCAAATGGTGTTGGCCAAGATCACGCCTTTGGCCCCAGAAGACGGTGGGGGCATGGTGTTGGTGTTCGATGACGTGACCGAGCTGGTGAAGGCGCAAAAAGATGCGGCTTGGGGGGAAGTGGCCAAGCGGCTGGCGCATGAGATTCGCAACCCCTTGACGCCGATACAGCTGTCGGCCGAACGTTTGGCCATGAAGCTCAGCGACAAGTTGGATGAGAAAGACGCCGGCATGCTCAAGCGTTCCACCGACACCATTGTGAAGCAGGTCAGCGCCCTGAAAAGTATGGTGGAGGCCTTTAGAAACTACGCCAAAGCCCCGTCGATTAAGCTGCATAAGCTTGATTTGAATGAAATGATTCGAGAAGTTTTGACGCTTTATGAAGGTGCTGCTTGTACAATCACACCAGAACTGAGTAATATACCCATAATAATTAACGCAGACAGCGGCATGATGCGGCAGGTTTTACATAATCTGTTGAAGAATGCCATCGAAGCTGCAGAGGACGAAACAGTCCCTGTAATACAAATTAAAAGCAGTATTCAAGAAAAATTTGCTATTTTAGAGATTGAAAACAACGGGAAACGTTTTAGTCAGGATGTGTTAAGGCGAGCATTTGAACCTTACATTACCGATAAACCAAGCGGAACAGGTTTGGGCCTGTCGGTGGTGAAAAAAATCATCGATGAACACCAAGGAACGATTACTTTGACTAATCAAGAGCCAACAGGTGCGCTCGTTAAAATAGCCCTGCCACTAGTGGAGGCATAATGCGTAGTAGTGATATTTTAATTGTGGATGATGAAGTAGGCATTCGTGACCTATTGTCTGAAATATTACAAGACGAAGGGTATACCGTCACACTTGCAGAAAATGCAGAGGTGGCACGTAATTTGCGCAATCAAACACGACCTGCTTTGGTATTACTAGACATTTGGATGCCCGACTGTGATGGCGTCACTCTGTTAAAAGAGTGGGGCAAGTCTGGCCAACTCAATATGCCGGTGGTGATGATGAGCGGCCACGCCAGCATCGACACTGCGGTGGAGGCAACCCGTATCGGGGCCTTTGATTTCTTGGAAAAACCGATTGCCTTACAAAAGCTCTTGAGCACGGTGCAACGGGCCTTAAAATATGGTGAAATGCAGGCGGCCACGACGCTGTCCTTGGACAAGCTTGGCAAAAGCGAACCGATACAAGAGTTGAATCGGCAGCTGGAGCGTGTGGCCAAAGTCAAATCGCCGGTGTTGATTTCGGGTGAGCCCGGTTCAGGCTTTGAGTTGGTGGCGCGTTACTTCCACCAGCCGAATACGCCTTGGGTCACCCCGACCAAGCCCGAACAAATCTTGGATGCGCCTTTAGAGCTGTTACAACAGGCCAATAGCGGTGTGTTATACCTGGGCGACATCGGCCAGTTCAGCCGCCGGATTCAACAAGGACTGATGTTCTTGTTGTCCAAGCTGGATCGGTTTAACGTTCGTTTGGTCTGCGCCTGCAGCCGGCCTTTGCAAGATTTATTGGTTGATCCTGAGTGTGATAATCGTTTGCTGACCGCATTGTCCAGCGTGATCGTGCCGGTGCCACCGCTGCGCGAGCATTCGGAAGACATCGTGTTCTTGACCGAGCAAATCATTACCGAGCTGGTGGAAAGCAAGCAAATCCCCCAGATTAAATTCACCACCTCGGCGATTAATGCCCTACGTCAATACGATTGGCCGGGCAATCTTGAGCAGCTGAAAGGCGTGATCAAGAGTTTGGCCTTGACCGCCGAGAGCGACACGGTGGACACGCCGGAAATCAATACGGTGTTGCAGCAGTTCCGCCAGGGCAAGCCCAGCGAAGCCACCGGCTTTGATTTTGACCTGCCGTTACGCGAGCTGCGTGAACAGCTAGAGCGCCGTTATTTTGAGTACCACATCAGCCAAGAAAAAGGCAATATGAGCAAGGTGGCGCTGAGGGTAGGGCTAGAGCGTACCCACCTGTATCGTAAGTTGAAACAGCTTGGGATACAGTTCTCCAGACGGCAGCTGGATAAAACCGCCAAACCGTAATGTTTTACGGCTGACCCAAACCCGCATGCCCCTGGCAGCGGGTTTGTTCATTCACACAGTAGGGCCATATGAGCAAACACAGCAAGAAGCAAAACAATAACCAGGTGCGCATCATCGGCGGCACCCACAAGCGGCGCACGATTACGTTTCCCGACAGCGAGGGTTTGCGCCCTACGCCAGACAGGGTCAGAGAGACGCTGTTCAATTGGCTGGGGCAGGGCCTAGAGGGCAAGGCCGTGTTGGACCTGTATGCCGGCAGCGGCGCGCTAGGGCTAGAAGCGCGCTCGCGCGGCGCCGAGCCGGTGGTGCTGATCGAGAAAAATCGGCAGGTGGCTCAGGTATTGCGGGCCAATGTGGCTTTGTTGGGCTGGGCAGAGCAGGACGTGCGCGTCCATGTGGGTGAGGCGCAGGCCTATTTGCGCGCTCAGGGCCCCCGTTTTGACGTGGTGTTTCTAGACCCGCCGTTTCAATTCGATGATTGGGAAAGCCTCTGGCCGCTGCTGCCTAAGGTGCTGGCCGAGGAGGCCTATGTGTATATCGAAGCTGGGCGTTTGCCGGCATTGCCAGATTTTTTAACAGCGGTGCGTCAAAGCAGTGCGGGCCAAAGCAAGCAGTTACTGAGTGTTTACTCAGTCGAGGCAGAGGCTTAAGCCTGATGTTGCTGGCATGATCATCTTGATTTTGAACAAAAAAACAAGCCATTGCCGTGCGGCTAGGGTATATTAATACTTGATTAAGTGGCCATAAGCTGCCAGAATTGCCGGTTATATTAACAAGACCAAGTACCATTAAGGAAATACGATGTCCTTATTCATTACCGACGAATGCATTAACTGTGACGTGTGCGAGCCTGAGTGCCCTAACGAAGCCATTTACCAGGGCGACGAGATTTATGAAATCCATCCCCACCTGTGTACCCAGTGCGTTGGCCACTACGATGAGCCACAATGTCAGCAAGTTTGCCCAGTGGATTGCATCCTGATTGACCCTGACCATGATGAAACCGAAGACGAATTACAAGCCAAATACGTCAAAATCACGGCTGATAAGTGATTTGGGGTAAGTAAATTGACAGGTGAATCAGCGCATTAGAAAGTATTTAAAAAAAAGTAAACATTTAAGCTTGACGAAAACTGGGATATTGCTTAATATTTCGCACTCTTAACGGAGGGATTCCCGAGCGGCCAAAGGGGGCAGACTGTAAATCTGCTGCGTGAGCTTCGAAGGTTCGAATCCTTCTCCCTCCACCAAATACTGTCTTGCGGGCAGTTTTAAGAATAGAATCGAATCGCGGGTGTAGCTCAATGGTAGAGCAGAAGCCTTCCAAGCTTACGACGAGGGTTCGATTCCCTTCACCCGCTCCAAGATACCCGCCCATGTAGCTCAGGGGTAGAGCACTCCCTTGGTAAGGGAGAGGCCGACAGTTCAATTCTGTCCATGGGCACCAAATACCTTGTACCTAGTTTCATTTTGTGTTTTAAAATCCTCAATAGATAAGCTTAGGAAATTGCCATGGCTAAAGAAAAATTCGAGCGGAATAAACCGCACGTAAACGTTGGCACCATCGGTCACGTTGACCATGGTAAAACCACGCTAACTGCTGCATTGACCACTATTTTGTCAAAAAAATTCGGTGGCGCTGCACGCGCATATGATCAAATTGACAACGCCCCTGAAGAAAAAGCTCGTGGTATTACCATCAGCACTTCACACGTTGAGTACGAAACAGATGCACGTCACTACGCTCACGTAGACTGTCCAGGTCACGCCGACTATGTTAAAAACATGATTACCGGTGCGGCGCAAATGGATGGCGCCATCTTGGTGTGTTCAGCAGCTGACGGCCCTATGCCACAAACCCGCGAGCACATCTTGTTGGCTCGTCAGGTTGGCGTACCTTACATCATCGTGTTCATGAACAAATGCGACATGGTTGACGACGAAGAGTTGTTGGAATTGGTTGAAATGGAAATTCGTGAGCTATTGTCTAGCTACGACTTCCCAGGCGACGACATTCCAGTGG
>JAGNPU010000041.1 GCA_017989485.1 Neisseriaceae bacterium | reverse complement strand
TGACGTCGTGGTGACGGCCTCAGGGTTTGAGCAGCGTCTTAAAAATGCACCGGCCAGCATCACGGTGATCACCGAAGAAGAGTTGGCCAATAAAAATGCCACCAGTCTGGCGGAAGTGCTTAAGGAGGTGCCCGGCGTGGACATTCGCAATGGGGCGGATAAAACCGGCGTGCTCAGCATCGAAATGCGTGGCATGCCTGCCGAGTACACCTTAATCATGATTGATGGCCGGCGTCAGAATACCTCGGGCAGCGTCACGCCCAATGGGTTTGGCGGCACCAGCTTTGGCTTTATGCCCCCCCTGTCGTCGATTAAGCGCATTGAAGTCATTCGTGGGCCCATGTCGACGCTGTATGGTTCTGATGCCATGGGGGGCGTGATCAACATCATCACCAAACCGGTGGCCACCCGCGAGTGGGGTGGGAACGTCACCGCACAAACCGAATGGCAGCAGGACAGCAAGGCGGCCAATACCGAGTCGATTAACGTTCAGGCCAGTGGCCCTTTGATTAAAGACACCTTGGGCGTAGAGGTGCGTGGTCGCTTGTTTAATCGGGAGCCTTCTGAACGGTTGAATCCACAGGCCAGCGGCCGTGACCCCCGCCCGGGGCGGGGTCAGAACCATGACGTGGGGGCCAAGGTTTCCTGGTTGATGAATGACCGCAATACCCTATGGGTTGATGTGGGGACGGCCAAACAGTGGTATGACAACCGTGACAGCCGCTTGGGCAGCCTGGACAGCTATCATGACGATGGCCGACCTAAAAATATTGCCGGCTATGAGGACAAGCTGACGTTCTCACGCGATCAATACGCCATGGGCCATCAGCTTGAACTCGATGCGGGGACGTTAGACACCAGCGTCAGCCAAGTGCGCACCGAGACCAAGGGCCGGACGCTGCCACCGGGCAATGCCCCCGACCTTGGCTATGTGTATCGTGGCGGCGAGGCGCGGACGTTAAAAAATACAGACACCATTGTGCAATCTAAATTTCGCACCGAGCTGGGCCAGCATAGCGTGAATGTGGGGCTAGAGTATCAGCGCAATAGAACCGAAGATGCGGCCGCTGGCCGTGGCAATCGGTTCAAACAGAATGCTTGGGCCGTCTTTGGCGAAGACAGCTGGCAGTTTATGCCTCAGCTCAACCTGACCCTAGGGGGGCGTTATGAGCACCATAAGGCCTTTGGCGGTGAGTTTACCCCACGTGCCTATCTGACTTGGCAGGCGAACAATGAGTGGACGATGAAGGGCGGCGTCAGCGGCGGCTACAAAGTGCCGACCTTGAATGACTTACACGATGGCATTAATGGTTTCACCCGGCAGGGTCAGAGAGTCACCATGGGGAGCCCTGATTTAAAACCGGAAAAAACCACCAGCTATGAGCTCAGCGCCAATTATGCTCAGGGCGGATTTGACACCACGGCGACCGTGTTTTTGAATCAGTTCCGAGACAAAATTGGCAGCGGCAAACCCATGGTCAACTGTGATTTTGCCGGCAGTCCGAATCAACCCGGCTGTATCAGCATCGGTGGGTTCCCCAGCCAGGATGAAATAGGCACGTTGGTGAATATTGACAAAGCGCAAACCAAAGGCCTAGAGCTGGCCAGTCGCTATGACATCACGCCTGAATGGTCGGTCAAAGGCACGTATACCTGGCTCAAGACCGAAACCAAGTCTGGCGCCAACAGCGGCAGTTTCCTGGTCAGCAATCCGCGTCATGCCTTGAATGTGTCGACCAACTATCAGTTTAATGAACGGCTAGGGGTATGGCTTGAGGCTGAGTACAAGTCTTCACGTGAGCGTTACCAAGGCAAGACCACGGCGGACGAAACCATCATTAAAGACGCCACCAACAACAAGTTTAAAGGGTATACCATCGTTAACTTGGGCCTGCGTCATCAAATCAACAAGCAGCTGCGCCTGACCGCAGGCATAGACAATCTGTTGGATAAAAAGTTTGATGAGTATCAGCTGTTGACCAATAGTTCGGGCAAGCAAGAGGCCATTTATGCGTATTCGCATGCAGGCCGTAGTAACGCGGGCACTTACATCGACCGCCGCAAACTTTGGCTGTCATTGGGTTATGATTTTTAACCCTTGAGTTTAGAAAAAGCCATCTCATGACTGAGATGGCTTTTATATTGCCTGAAGCCCGCCTTAATCTTTTAAATACGTGGCTTTTCTGGGCATAGACAGCGCCGCGATGAGGGCAAAGCCAAGCATGACGGTGACGTAGATGAAAAAACCGCTTTCAATGCCCGAGGCTTTAAACGACAGGGCCACAAATTCAGCCGAGCCACCAAAAATGGCGTTGGCCAAGGCGAACGACAGGCCGACGCCAAGGGCGCGCACTTCGACGGGAAACATTTCTGATTTCACGATGCCGCCGATGGAGGTGTAAAAACTGGCGATGCCGAGCATCACGATCAAAATAAAGAACACGGCATAGGGGTTACGAGTATGTTGCAGCAGGTACAACGCAGGGTAGGTACACAACATGCCCAATACCGCAAACCACATCATGCTTTGGCGGCGGCCAATATTGTCCGACAGAATGCCGAACAGCGGCTGGGCCAGCATGAACACCAGCAGCGCCACCGTCATGATTTGGGTCGATGAGGTCGGGCTAAAGCCAGAGGTGTTGATCAAGTATTTTTGCATATACGTGGTGAAGGTGTAAAACAGCAAAGAGCCTCCGGCGGTGAAGCCAAATACGGTGACAAAGGCTCGGGTGTGAAAGCGAAACAGGTGTGTGAGGCTGCCGGCAGCGGCATCGGTCTTGTCTGCGGTGGGGGCGGTTTCTTTAAGGTGACGGCGCAGGTATAAAGAGCCCAAGGCCGCAATCGACCCAATGAAGAAGGGAATGCGCCAGGCCCAGCTGTACATCGCTTCTTTGGAAAACACGCTCACCAAAATCAAAATGGTCACCGTGGCCAAGAGCTGGCCGCCAATGAGGGTCACGTATTGAAACGAGGAGAAAAACCCACGCCGCCCGGGCAGGGCTACTTCGCTCATATAGGTGGCGGTGGCACCGTACTCGCCGCCCACCGACAGGCCTTGAATCAGGCGGCCCAACAGCAGCAGCAGGGGGGCCAGCACGCCGACTTGCTCGTAGGTCGGCAGGCAGGCAATGAGAAAAGAGCCCACGCACATTAAGACGATTGAAGACACTAGGGATTTTTTGCGCCCATAGCGATCGGCGATGCGGCCAAAAAACCAGCCGCCGACGGGCCGCATCAAAAACCCCACTGCGAAAATGCCTGCCGTACGCAGTAATTGGCTGGTGGCGTCGCCTTCGGGGAAAAAAAGGTGGGCGAAGTAAATCGAGGTGAAGGCATAAATATAAAAGTCGTACCACTCCACGAGGTTGCCAGACGAGGCCCCCACAATGGCCATAATGCTTTTGCGTTTTTCTTCTTTGCTGTAGACGGGTTTTACTCTGGGTTGACCCATAAAGACACTCCTTACGTAGATAGACGATGGCTGTACACCATTCATTAATGTATTTAGATATTATTATTATTTTATGAGTATAGAGTAAATATTTAAATACTCAATAGTCATTTTATTATAGTATAAGTTTATGATTTTAAAAATAATAATATAAAATATTTAGTTTATGTTTGTTGATGTTTATCAATGTAATTATTTTATGGATAGAGAATAAGGAGGCGGCGGGTTGACGCAGGACGGATAGGCTCAGAACGAGAGGGGGCAGAGTGACGCAGGCAAAAAACGGGCATGGGGGTGTGGCCTTTTGGCAACGAGGATGAGGGGGGATATTTGCCGCTGGCCTGTGGTGAAAAAGGCCTATTTGGGGCCGGGTGGAAGGCAAGGGATGGCTTCGTCATGCCGTTGTGAGGGCCTAAGGTTGCCGCCGCGGCCAAGCAGGGGGGCAACCTTAGGGCGGTTTTTAGCTAATGTGGGTGTCGTCGTGCAAATAGGTGGCTTTTCTGGGCAGCAGCCAGCTGACGGCAAAGGTGAACAGCAACACCACGATGACGTAGATGAAAAAGCCATTTTCATGGCCGCTGGCCTTAAACGACAGCGCCACAAATTCGGCGGACCCCCCAAAGAGGGCGTTGCCTAGCGCATAGGCAAAGCCGACGCCCAAGGCCCTAACCTCAACCGGGAACAGCTCTGACTTCACGATGCCGCTGATGGAGGTGTAAAAGCTGACGATGGCGAGCATGGCCATGATGGTGAGGAAAATCACGGTATTGTTTTGGGTTTGTTTTAAAAAAGACAGCGCCGGATAGGTGGCCAACACGCCTAGGCCTGAGAACAACAGCATGGCCATGCGTCGACCGATGCGGTCGGACAAGGACCCAAACACCGGCTGTAACAGCATAAAGACCAAGAGGGCCACCGTCATCATCTCGGTGGCGCGGGTGGGGTTAAAGCCCATGGTGTTGATGAGGTATTTTTGCATATACGTGGTGAAGGTATAAAACATCAATGAACCACCGGCGGTGATCCCAAACACGGCCAAGAAGGCGGGCGTGTGGTGTTTGAATAAGGCTTTGAGGCTGCCGGCGTCCTTGTGCTGTTGGGCATCGCTGGGGGCGGTTTCTTTTAAATGGCGACGTAGGTATAAGGAGCACAGTGCGGCCAAGGCACCGATGAGAAACGGAATGCGCCAGGCCCAGGCGCGCATTTCGGCTTCGGAAAACACATTGATTAAAATCAGAATGGTGACGGTGGCCAGCATTTGGCCGCCAATCAGGGTGACGTATTGAAACGACGAGAAAAACCCGCGCTTGCCCGGTAGGGCGACTTCACTCATATAGGTCGCAGTGGTGCCGTATTCGCCGCCGACGGACACGCCTTGAATCAGGCGGGCGAGCAGCAATAAGGCCGGTGCGGCCACGCCTATGCTGGCGTAGGTGGGCAGGACGGCAATCATTAATGAGCCAATACACATTAAGATAATGGCCGCAATCATGGATTTTTTACGGCCGTAACGGTCGGCAATGCGGCCAAAAAACCAGCCACCGACGGGGCGCATCAAAAAGCCCGCGGCAAAAATGCCGGCGGTTTTTAACATTTGGGTGGTGGGGTCCCCGTCGGGGAAAAAGAGGTGGGCGAAATACACCGAGGTGAAGGCATAAATATAAAAATCAAACCATTCCACAAGGTTGCCCGATGAGGCGCTGAGGATGGCGATAATGCTTTTTTTCTTTTGTTCTTTCGTATAGACAGGCGTGTTTGTGCCCATGGTATCGCTCCTTTTGATGAATTTAAAGAGGCGATACGTGATGTCTTTTGGCTAAAAGGCATCATGTATCGTCATTAGTTGTTGTTATTTTTTCACGGTATTTTATTGACTATAGGCTGATGATTTCTCGTGGTAAAGCTTTTTATATCATCAAAAATACCTATTTATATTATAAATAAATATTATTAATTGTCATTTAAATGACGTTGTGGTTTATGCTTTTCGTGTTTTTATGTAAGCTGTACGCTTGATTTGACGCCGTTGGCCTTGTTTTTTTTGGCGGCCATTTTACGGTATCTATAGACAAATAAAGGAATGACATGAAGGACATCACGGACAAACAAAAACAGGCACGCATTGGCATTCGTTGTGGCTGGGTGTGTGCGATTTTGAGTATTTTGGGCACGGCCGCGGTTGCCTTATGGGTGAGCTCGGCTTTTTGGATTGATGTGGCGATCCTGGTGGTCATGGGCGTCGGCGTGTATCTTAAAAGCCGTGTGGCCGCATGGCTATTGTTGCTTTACTTTATGGCGTCAAAATACATTTTATGGTCAGCGCAGGGCAGCAGTTTGTTCGACACGCCCGCCGGACTGGCCAATCTGTTCGTGGGGATGGTGTTTTTGTGTCTGTTTGGGGCCGCGGCATGGGGGACCATGGTGTGGCAGCGTGAGGCCAGATCTCAAGCACCGTTGTCTTAACGCGAGAGGGTGAGGAGAATCAAAAGCGTGGGCTTGTTTTTGACAAATTTAGCCCCATGTATCACCCTATGTGTTCACGCTTTTAAGAATGGTTGGCCTCACCTATGAATTTGATTCAATTTCCCAATAGTCCCTATCAGTTAAACCGTCCGTTTGAACCGGCTGGCGATCAGCCAACGGCGATTGCAGGCCTGGTCGAGGGCTTAGAAGATGGGCTGTCGTTTCAAACCTTATTGGGGGTGACTGGCTCAGGTAAAACCTACACCATGGCCAACGTCATCGCCCAAAGCGGGCGTCCGGCCATCATTATGGCGCACAATAAAACTCTGGCGGCGCAGCTGTATGCGGAAATGCGTGAGTTTTTCCCCAACAATGCGATTGAGTATTTTGTGTCTTACTATGACTATTATCAGCCCGAGGCCTATGTGCCCAGCCGCGATTTATTCATTGAAAAAGACTCCAGCATCAATGAACACATTGAGCAAATGCGGCTGTCCGCCACCAAAAGCCTGTTAGAGCGCCAAGACGTGATCATTGTGGCAACGGTGTCGGCGATTTACGGCATTGGCGACCCAGAAGAATACCATCAGATGATTTTGCATCTGAAAGAGCATGAAACCATAGACCAACGCGACATCATCAGCCGACTGGTGGCCATGCAATACGACCGTGGCGACATGGACTTTAAGCGGGGCTCTTTTCGCGTGCGCGGCGACGTCATTGACGTCTACCCGGCGGAGAGTGCGGAAACGGCGGTGCGCATTGGTCTGTTTGACGACGAGATTGAAAGCATTACCCTGTTTGATCCGCTCACCGGCGTGACCAAGCAGCGGGTGGGGCGCTTCACCGTGTTTCCGTCCAGCCATTACGTGACCCCGCGTGAAACGGTGTTGCGCGCCTGCGAAACGATTAAAACCGAATTGGCTGATCGGATCGCGTGGTTTACCCAAGAAGGCCGTCTGGTGGAAACCCAGCGCATCGAACAGCGTACCCGCTTTGATTTGGAAATGCTGTATGAAATGGGCTTTTGCAAGGGGATTGAAAACTATTCCCACCACTTTAGTGGGCGCCCCCGGGGCGAACCGCCGCCGACCTTACTCGACTACTTGCCTAAAAATGCGCTGATGTTCATCGACGAAAGCCACGTGACCGTGCCGCAAATTGGCGCCATGTATAAAGGCGATGCGGCACGTAAGGCCAATCTGGTGGACTACGGCTTTCGCCTGCCCACGGCCAGAGACAATCGGCCGTTGAAGTTTGATGAGTTTGAAAAAATCATCCCACAAACCATTTTCGTGTCGGCCACGCCGTCTAAATACGAGGCCGAGCATGCTGGCCAGGTGGTGGAACAGGTGGTTCGGCCGACGGGCCTGCTGGACCCCACCATCATTATTCGACCGGTGGACACCCAGGTGGACGACTTGCTCAGCGAAATCAATATTCGGGTGGACAAGGGCGAGCGGGTCTTGGTGACCACGCTGACCAAGCGCATGGCGGAACAGCTGACCGATTACTACACCGAGCTGGGCGTGAAGGTACGTTATTTACACAGCGACATTGACACGGTTGAGCGGGTAGAGATTATTCGCGACCTACGCCTGGGCCTGTTTGACGTGCTGGTGGGGATTAACCTGCTGCGTGAAGGCTTAGACATTCCCGAGGTGTCGCTGGTGGCGATTTTAGACGCCGACAAAGAAGGCTTCTTGCGCAGCCACCGCAGCCTGATTCAAACCATAGGCCGCGCGGCGCGTAACCTGAACGGCCAGGCACTGCTGTACGCCAACCGAATCACCGAATCCATGCGCTTGGCGATAGAGGAAACCGAACGTCGGCGCGAGAAGCAAATCGCGTTTAACTTGGCCAACGGCATTACGCCGACCCAGATTAACAAAAAGGTCAGAGACCTGATTGACGGTGTTTACGGCAACGACGAAGGCAAACGAGGCGGCAAGCATAAGTTTAAAGCCGGTGACATCCGCACCGAAGAAGACGCGATTAAAGAAATTGCCAAGCTTGAAAAAGCCATGGGCCAAGCGGCGCGTGATCTGGCTTTTGAAGAGGCCGCATCGATACGCGACCGCATACGCAGCATTAAAGAGCATTTGTTGTTTGGTGCTGAATAAGGGGTTCGCCCCGTTGACAGAGGAGTGTGAGATGAGTGAATTCCGTTTAAGCAGCCCCCTAGTGGCCGATGGCGACACCTTGCCGATGAGTGCCGTGTTCAGCGGGGGCAATCAGTCTTTGCCCTTGCGGTGGACGGGCGCCCCAGAAGGCACGAAAAGCTTTGCTGTCTCGTGTTATGACCCCGATGCGCCAACGGGCTCAGGGTTTTGGCACTGGATGGTCATCAACATCCCCGCGGGCGTCACCGAACTGCCTGCCGATGCGGGCCGTGCCGACAATAGTCTGTTGCCTGCCGGCGCGCGGCAAATGCGCAGCGATTATGGCGATTATTGTTTTGGCGGCGCCAACCCACCGAAGGGGGATCAGCCCCACCGCTATGTGTTTACGGTGATGGCGATTAGTGAAGCGGCCTTAGACTTGCCCAAAGACATCACCACGGCGGCCACCGGGTTTAACCTGCATTTCAAAACCTTGGCCAAGGCCAGCTTTACGGCGTATTTTGGGCAATAAGCCTCGCATCGATGGGACACGACCTCGGCCTTGGCCGGGGTTTTTTATGGGCCATGGGATGGCAATCTTGCCCTAATGTTGAGAAGAGGGCCAAACCCGGCCTCGCCGTCATCCTCGCGCAGGCGGGGTTCAGAAATCGCTGGCGGTGAGGCTGCTGTCTCATCGTGGCCGTCTCTAAACCAGAGTTTCGTGACGGCCAACCTGCGGTAGCGTGGGTCTCGCCCATCCTACCCAAACAAAATCATAAACAGACTATGGTGTCAGAACCAAGTGGCAAGCGCAGCAGGCACCGGCCATAAAAAACGCCCAGCCAAAAGGCCGGGCGTGACGGATGGTTGAGGCTTAAAACCATTGCTTAAAGCGGCGAATGTAAATGGTTTTCATGCCTTGGGCCACGAGGCAGTAGCTGACCAAGGTCAACACCAACCACGGGAAGTAAGCCCAGGGCAGTGGCTCTAGGCCAATGACCGTGCCCAACGGCGAGAACGGAATGTAGATGCCCAGGCCCATCACCAACAGGCTCATTAACACCACCGGTAGCGTGGCCGTGCTTTGAATAAACGGGATTTTTCGGGTGCGCAACATGTGGACCACTAGGGTTTGCGACAGCAGGCCTTCAATAAACCAACCGGATTGGAATAAGGATTGGTGTTCTGGGGTGTTGGCGGCAAACACAAACCACATGAGGGCAAAGGTGGTGATGTCAAAGATGGACGAGGTCGGCCCGATCCACAGCATGAAGCGGCCAATGTTTTTTGGGTCCCAGCGGCGTGGTTTTTGGAGGTACTCATCATCGACTTTGTCCCAGGGCAGGGCCAGCTGAGAAATGTCGTACATCAGGTTTTGAATCAATAAGTGTATCGCCAGCATGGGCAAAAACGGAATGAAGGCGCTGGCCACCAGCACCGAAAATACGTTGCCAAAGTTAGAGCTGGCGGTCATGTTGAGGTATTTCATGATGTTGCCAAAGGTTTCTCGCCCTTTCAAAACGCCTTCTTCTAAGACCATCAGGCTTTTTTCCAGCAAAATAATGTCGGCAGACTCTTTGGCAATGTCGGTGCCGCTGTCGACGGAAATGCCCACGTCGGCGTCGCGCAGTGCCGCCGCATCGTTAATGCCATCGCCTAAAAAGCCAACGGTGTGGCCATTGGCCTGTAAGGCTTTTAACACCCGTGATTTTTGCAAGGGGGTGAGTTTGGCAAAAATGGTGCGCTCTTCAACCACAATGCGTAGGGCCGCCTCGTCCATGGCCTCGATTTCATGGCCCAGTATGGGGGTGCCAGGCATTAGGCCGACCTGACGGCAGACCTTGGCGCTGACCACTTCATTGTCACCGGTCAATACTTTCACCGTGATGCCTATGTCGCTCAATGCGGTCAGGGCGGGGCCGGCGGTTTCTTTGGGCGGGTCTAAAA
>JAGNPU010000316.1 GCA_017989485.1 Neisseriaceae bacterium | reverse complement strand
AATGGTTCAACGTCATCCAAGGCACTAAGCACGGACACGGGATAGCCTAAGGTTTCATAAAAGCCCAGCTTGGTGCGCCACGCCTCCGTTTCCGGCAGGTCGGCCTTATTCAAAAGAATGACGACCTTAATGTGTTCGGCTTCCGCGGCCAGCAAGGCGCGCTGCAACAGCGTTTCGCTCGGCGTTGGCACCGCCGCCAACACCACAATCAGCTGGGTCACGTTGGCGGCAATCACCTTGGTGCGAAACTCATCTTGTCGATACAACAGGCTTTTACGCGGCTGATAGCCTTCAATCACCGCCTGATGATTGTTAATCAGGGTCACGTCGACAAAGTCGCCGCAGGCATAGTCCACCCGCTTGGCCCGGGTGGTGGCGTCAATTAAGGTGTCATCCGGCAGTCGCACCACGTAACGGCGGCCATAGCTTTTAATGATTTGCGCTTCACGCATGTAGGGATTCCTTTTCGGCCGCCAATCGCTCGATGGCCTTGATTCTGAGGAGGGCACGCGGATGGCTGTCGTAAAACCACGCGTACAATGGGTCTGGCGTTAACGTGCTGGCATTACGCTTATATAAGGTAACCAGGGCGCTGGCCAAATGCTCAGGCCGGCTATGGGCACAGGCAAAGGCATCGGCTTCGTATTCGTCTCGGCGAGACAGCGCAAAACCCAGCGGGGTAAACACAAACGTCAACAGCGGCAACACCAGCAAAAACAGCAGCAGCGCCATCGCATGCGAGGGAAACGCCACGCCTAAACCTTGATAAAACCCGCCCTGCTGCATGAGCACATGGAGGCCAAGCAAGGCCACCAGGCTGAGCCCCATGCTGCGGCACAGATTCTTTAATATGTGTTTCTTTTTAAAGTGACCCAATTCGTGGGCCAACACCGCCACAATTTCTTCGGTGCTCAGCTGGTCAATTAAGGTATCGAACAGCACGATGCGCTTTTGCTTGCCCAGGCCAGAAAAATAGGCGTTGCCGTGGCTAGAGCGCTTGGAACCATCCATGACATACACGCCCTGGCTGTCAAAGCCGGTCTCGGCCAGCAAGCCCAGCACGGCCTCTCGCAAGGGGCCGTCAGGCAAACTTTGGAATTGATTAAACCGAGGCGCAATCACCGTAGGGAAAAACCATTGCACAAATAGGGTAAAGCCCACCAAGGCCACCCAAGCCCACACCCACCACAGCGACCCGGCCACGCCCATAAACCACAACACCAGGGCCACCAAGGGCAGCATCAACGCCAGCATGAGCACCAAGCCCTTAAGCTGGTCGGCGACAAACAGCCCCAAGCTGCTTTGATTAAACCCAAAATCGCTTTCCAACTTAAATTGACGGTAATATAGGAAAGGCCAGCTTAAAACAAAAGCCACGATGACATACAGACAAATCAGCAGGACGCCTTGTACCAAGGGGTGGTCGCTGAGGCTCATGCTCGCTACCGCCAGCCAGTTCAGGCCGCCGCCCAGGGTCAGCAACAGCAGGACGAAGCCATCATAAATGATTTGGTAACGTGCCAAGCGCTGCTTTGCCAGCGTATAATCAGCGGCAAGCTGATGCTCGCTGAGGCTGACCGCCTGCCGAAACGGGCGCGGCACCTGATCATCATGGTGTAATACGTGGCGGCTTTGACGCCATGACAGAGACAGCTTGAGCACCATGCTCAAGACGAACAAAACGATGAATAGGGATTGAACCGTTTCTTGTTGCATGAAAGACATAGCGCATCATTCCTACTTTATAATATAAAACAGCAGGCCTTAAGCCTGCTTTAGCAGACTATTTTGAATGGGTGACCAAGACAATGCAAGACAAAAATAATTTAGTTTGGCTGGACATGGAAATGACCGGCCTGAATCCTGACGACGACAAAATCATTGAGGTGGCGATGATCGTCACCGACCAAAACCTGAACACCCTCGCCCAGTCAGAGGTCTATGCCATCCACCAAAGCGATGAGGTGTTAAACGGCATGGATGCATGGAACACCAGCACCCACGGCCGCACCGGCCTCACCGAGCGCGTCAAAGCCTCTACCCTCACCGAAGCCGACGTCGAGGCCGAACTGCTGGCCTTTATGCAAAACTGGGTGCCGGAAAAAACCACGCCCATGTGCGGCAACACCATCCACCAAGACCGTCGCTTCATGGCCCGCGGGATGCCTGAACTGGAAGCCTATTTCCACTATCGCAACCTCGACGTGTCTACGCTGAAAGAGCTGGCCCGCCGCTGGCGGCCGGAAATCGCCAAAGGCGTGGTCAAGCGTGGCGCCCACCAAGCGCTCGATGACATCTTGGAATCCATTGAAGAAATGAAATACTATCGAGATCATTTCCTCAAGCTGGACTAAACCATACCGACCGACCAAGCCTGGAATAAAGTGAACCGTATGCAATGTGACCCGATTAACCATTCGGCCATTTGGGCCCAATTACACCAACACCAGCGTGCCACCCGCTATGTGCACATGCGCGACCTCTTCGAGCAAGATACCGATCGGTTTGCCCACATGCATTTGGCCTTGGAAGGCCTGCTGCTCGACTACAGCAAAAACCGCCTCACCGAGCACACGCTAGAGCTGCTGGTGGCCCTGGCCGAAGAAGCCGACCTTGAACGCTGGATGACGCGCATGCGCGAAGGCGACAAGATTAACCTGAGCGAAAACCGCGCCGTGCTGCATACGGCACTGCGGGCAGAGGCAGACGCCCACATTGCCGTCGACGGCATCAACGTGGTGCCCAAAGTGCATGCTGCCCTCCAACAGGCGCTGGCCTTTGCCGAACGGGTGCGCTCGGGCGACCATCAGGGCTTTACCGGCAAGGCCATTAAGCAGGTGGTCAACATTGGCATCGGCGGCTCTGACCTAGGCCCTTCTATGGTGACTCAGGCCTTAAAACCCTATCATCAGACGGGCCTAGGCGTACACTTTGTGGCCAACGTGGATGCGGCCGACCTCTTGCAAACCGTGGCCGACTTCGATCCCGAAACCACGCTGTTCATCATTGCCAGCAAGTCGTTCACCACGCCAGAAACCCTGTTAAACGCCGAAGCCGCGAAAACCTGGTTTCTGACTCATGGTGGCCACGTGGCGGCCATGACC
>JAGNPU010000315.1 GCA_017989485.1 Neisseriaceae bacterium | reverse complement strand
TAACTGGGGCAAGGCTGCCGACGTTGGCCTGTCCCTGCTGCTGTCGCCCATAGCGGGCTTCTTCTTGGCCTTCTTCATGCTGCACGCGTTTCGCTTTATCTTCCCCGAAACCAATATCCACAAATCACCCTACCAACGCCAAGACGTAGAAGGCCGTAAACATCCGGCGTTCTGGACGCGCTTTATGCTGATTTTGTCTGCCTGTGGCGTGAGCTTTGCCCACGGCTCTAATGACGGCCAAAAAGGCGTGGGCCTGGTGATGTTGGCCTTGATTTGTATTGTACCGGGCAAGTTTTTGCTGAATATGGACACCACTCAATACCAAATTGAGCGCACCGTAGACGCCGCTGGCTACTTAAGCACCTTCGCCGATGCGCGCAGCACCGACATCAACACGATGTTCCCCGCCACGCCCGCACCGGCCGAACAAACCAGCATTCACTGCCAGGCCACGGACACGCAAATGCATGCGGCCCAATTGGTGACCTTGTTTAAAGGCAAAACCAATATGCGCGACCTGAGCACCGAACAGCGCAGCCAGGCCCGTAGCCATTTGCTGTGCCTAGACGATGCGGCCAAACAGTTTGCCGCCCTACCCAACGTCAACCACCAGGACAAGCAATACCTGTCGGCCCTGCGTAAAGACTTGGCCCTGTCGACCGAATATGCGCCTTTATGGGTGATTATTGCGGTGGCCTCGGCCCTAGGCTTGGGCACCATGATCGGCTGGAAACGCGTGGCCAAAACCGTGGGTGAAGGCATAGGCAAGAAACACATGACTTACGCCCAAGGCGTTTGTGCCCAGCTGACCGCCGCCATCGGCATCGGCATGGCCAACGTATTGGGGCTGCCCGTCTCCACCACCCAAATCCTGTCCAGTGGTGTGGCCGGTACCGTTGTCGCCTCTAAGGCAGGCCTACAAATGAAGACCATCCGCAACATCTTGCTGGCCTGGGTATTTACCTTCCCGGTGGCCATGCTGCTGTCCGGCGGGCTGTTCTTCCTGATCATTCAGTTTATTTAAGCCTTAACGCCTTATCCAACCCGCTCTGCGTGCAGAGCGGGTTTTTTATGGGCGTAGCAGCGTGGTTTAAAGACATCGATGATGCGGTAGCGTGGGCACAAACACACCCTGGTTTATCGATAGACACCGTTCACCCCAAACACACAGGCCCTCCCTTCTGATTGCCCATGCGGCCGCATGGCTTAAAAGCCCATTACCTTAACCGCAGTGAAAGCACAGCGGTTTCTTTTTATTGCGTTAAACCCATGCACGTTCGGTGTAAATATGGGATAATCATCCCCTTCATGATAACCAGCTTTTGGAGTGCAGGATGGACTTTAACAACGCGCGTTTCAACATGGTGGAACAACAAATCCGACCATGGGATGTTTTGGACTTTGACTTGCTGGATGTGTTACAAGACATTCCCCGCGAACTGTTTGTGCCCGACGCCCAAAAAGCCATTGCCTATACCGACCAAGTATTGCCCTTGGCCAACGGCAGCGAAATGACCGAGCCCAAAATTGTGGCCCGCATGATCCAAGCCCTTAAGCTCACCAACACCGAAAGCGTGTTGGAAGTCGGCACCGGCTCTGGCTACGGCACCGCCATTTTGGCCGCCATGGCCCACAGCGTGCTGACGGTTGACTTAGACGCCGCCCAATTACAACAGGCCGAAGCCGTCTTGCAGCAGCTTAACCGCAACAACGTCACCTACAAGCAGGCCGATGGCCTACAAGGCGTCAACGACCAAGCCCCTTACCAAGCCATTTTGGTCGGCGGTTCTTGCCCTGTCGTGCCGGCAACCCTAAAAGCCCAGCTGGCCGACGGCGGCCGCTTAATCGCCATGATCGGCGATGCGGCAGAGCCCATCCAACGCGCCACCCTCGTGGTTCGGACCGGTGACACCTTTACCGAAAAACGGTTATTCGATGCCTACATCGCGCCCCTACAGGGCGCCGAAGCCTTAGTGGCCTCGCGCTTCACGTTTTAACCGCCGCACCCACAAAAGCCCTTGTCACGACAAGGGCTTTATTTTTACCTTTACGTTAAGAAAACCCATCATGAGCAATGTATACACCCTGAGCGTCACCGAACTGGCGCAGTGGCAGCAAGACCACAAACCTTTTGTGCTGTTAGACGTGCGTGAAGACGGCGAAGTGGCCCACTGCGCCCTACCCGGCCACGTCCACATCCCGATGAACTTGGTGCCCCTGCGCCACAACGAACTGCCTGACGAGGCCCCCATCGTGGTGTATTGCCACCACGGCATGCGCAGCCTCCAAGTAGCCATGTTCCTGAAGCACGCCGGCTTTGAAGCCGACGTGTACAACCTCACCGGTGGCATCGACGCCTGGTCACGCGACATCGACCCCAGCGTGCCCACCTACTAGACCCAGCCAACATGAAGCCCAACCTCGCCCAAGCGCTGCCCCTATGGCAGGCGGCCTTAAGCCAGATAGACGCCAGCTGGTGGCCCTGTCTCAGCAGCGCCCCCGTTCTGGCGGCGCTACAAGACTGCCACACGCGCTATGCGGCCGACCTGGCCGCGGGCAAGGTGATTTATCCGCCGGCAGCAGACCTGTTTGCCGCCCTGGCCATGCCGGTCACGGCGGTGCGCTGCGTCATCGTCGGACAAGACCCCTACCATGGGCCTAACCAAGCCAATGGCCTGGCGTTTTCAGTGCGCCTGGGCGAGCGCGTGCCGCCATCGCTGCGCAATCTGTACAAGGAGCTGGCCCAGTCTAGCGATTTTAGCGTACCCGATCACGGCGACCTACACCAGTGGGTCAACCAGGGCGTGCTGCTGCTCAACACCGCCTTCAGCGTTGAAGCCCATCAGGCCGCCAGCCATAAGGCTTGGCCGTGGGCCGTCGTCAGCGACGCCCTGCTGCACTTTACCAGCGCGCAAGGGCAGAGCATGGTCTTCATGCTCTGGGGCAAGCACGCAGAGGCCAAGGCGGCCTTAATCGATCCACAACGCCACCTCACGCTGTGTTCCGCCCATCCTTCACCGCTGTCGGCCCACCGCGGCTTTTTCGGCAACCAGCACTTTGTGCGCGCGAATGCCTATTTAATCGAGCAAGGCCGTGCCCCCATAG
>JAGNPU010000040.1 GCA_017989485.1 Neisseriaceae bacterium | reverse complement strand
ATGCCTTCATCAACGAAACCACCGCCCTGGCCGACTATCTGGTGCCCGACACCCACAACTTTGAAAGCTGGGGCTGGGCCGCACCGTGGGCCGGCGTGCCCGCCAAAAGCAGCACCGCCCGCTGGCCGGTGGTGACGCCCAAAACCGGGGTGACCGCCAATGGCGACACCGTGGCGCTGGAAAGCTTTGTGATTGCCTTGGCCAAAAAAATGGGCTTGCCCGGCTATGGTGACGCCGTCATTGCCGACGCCGAGGGTGGCCTACACCCCTTGAACAATGCCGCCGACTATTTCCTGCGCGCCGGCGCCAACGTGGCCTATGACGGCGAACAGCCGGTGCCCGAAACCCATGCCGAAGAGCTGTATTTGACCGGCGTGGATCGGCTATTGCCCGAGCTCAAGCGCTGCTTGAAGCCAGAAGAGCAGCTGCGGGTGGGCTATGTCTTGGCCCGCGGCGGCCGCTTTGCCCCGAATGAAAAAAGCTGGAAAGACGACGGCATGGGCCCGCAATGGCATAGAACCCTACAGGTGTGGAACGAAAACGTGGGCAAGCACCACCACGCCATCAGCGGCGAGCAGTACAGCGGCTGCCCCACCTATTATCCGACCCGGTTTGCCGACGGCTCCGACATGCGCAGCCATTACCCACAGCAAGAATGGCCGCTGAAGCTGACCTCATTTAAGTCCCACCTCATGAGCAGCGCCAGCGCCCCGGTGATGCGTTTACACATGATTAAACCGGCCAACATCGTCGGCATCAGCGCCATCGATGCCGCCCACTGGGGCATCGACAACGGCGACATGGTCAATATTGTCACCCCCAGCGGCAAAAAAGCCGCCCAGGTGAATGTCTTAGACGGCGTGATGCCGGGCGTGTTGGCGATTGAACACGGTTATGGCCACACCGAGATGGGGGCGCGGACCCACTATGTGGATGGCCAAGCCTTGCCCAGCAATCCCTACATCGGCAGCGGTTTAAACCTCAATGATTTGGGCATTGCCGACCCTACCCGGCAAGAGCCCTCGCCATGGTTGGATTGGATTACCGGCGCCGTGGTGCGCCAAGGGATTCCGGCGCGGATCGAAAAAGTGTGATGTCAGGGGGCTGGCCCCGTGACATGTGCTCGTGGTTTCCCCAGTCTTCGGACTGGGGTTTTTTTGCGCCCAAAAAGTTACTTGCATATTAGAAGTGACTCAATTAAACTGGCCTGATGAAAACCACGCCTTTTGACACCATGATTTGCCCCACCGCCCGAGCGCTCGCCTGTATTGGCGACAATTGGTCGCTGTTAATCCTGCGCGATGCCTTTCAAGGCTGTCGCCGTTTTGATGATTTTCAGCGTAGCTCGGGCATTCCCAGCAACACCTTAACCCGTCGCTTAAAGCAGCTGGTCGAAAAAGGTTTATTGGTCAAGGTGCCCTATCAGCAGCGGCCGCTGCGGCATGAATACGTGCCCACGGACATGGGGCAGGAGCTGTTCCCCATTTTGGCGTTGCTGTTTGCCTGGGGCAATCGCTACCTGACGCCCGAAGGCGAGGCCGTACGCCAAACCAGCCCGGAGGGGGCGCTTTTGACCCCCATCGTGGTCGATCAAGGCACACAGCAACCCATTACCTTGGCCACCGTGCGCCTACAAGCCGGTCCGGCGGCCAATGCCGATGTGTTGGCACGGGTGGCCCAGGTGGCCGCGCTGTGGTCCAGCCATACAGACATAAAGGAAATCCAATGAGCAGCACACACGCTAAATTACCCCATCCTTTTGGCCTGCGCCGCGTGGTGGTCACCGGCTTGGGCCTGGTGACGCCGCTGGGCGTGGGCGTTGAGCATACCTGGCGCCGCCTGCTGGCCGGTGACAGTGGGGTGGGCCAGATCGACCGCTTTGACCCGGTGAACCTACAGGCGAAAATTGCTGCCCAGCTGCCGCTGGGGGCGGCCGCCGACGGGGGCTTTGACGCCAAGGAATGGGCGGCGCCGAAAGACTTGAAAAAAATGGATGCGTTTATTCTGTATGCCCTGGCCGCCGCGCATGAGGCCATACAGGATGCAGGCTGGCTGCCTGAAGACGATGAGGCGAAAAACCGCACCGGCGTGCTCATCGGCAGCGCCGTGGGGGGGTTGGCCACCATTGAAGCAGGTGGGCGGCTGTTGGAAACGGCCTCCGCCAGGCGGCTGTCGCCGTTTTTTGTGCCGGCGAACCTGACCAATCTGGCCTCTGGGCAAATTGGCATTAAGTATGGCTTTCGTGGGCCGACCCACGCCGTGGTGACGGCCTGTGCATCGGGTGCCCACGCCATTGGCGATGCGGCCAGAATGATTGCCCTAGACGATGCCGACGTGATGATTGCCGGCGGCGCTGAGGCCTGTATTTGTGAGTTAGGCGTGGCCGGCTTTGATGCGGCCAAAGCCTTGTCAACGGCCTATAATGAGCGCCCACAAACCGCGTCGCGGCCCTGGGACCAAGGCCGAGATGGCTTTGTGATGGGAGAAGGCAGCGGCGTCTTGGTGTTGGAAGCCTATGAGCACGCGGTGGCGCGTGGCGCCACAATTTATGCCGAAATCGTCGGCTATGGCCTGTCGGGCGACGCCCATCACATGGTGTCGCCTGCGCCCGATGGCAACGGTGCCGCCAGGGCCATGCAGGCGGCGTTGAAGCGGGCGGCGCTGGCGCCAGAGCAAATCGACTATTTGAATGCCCATGCCACCTCTACCCCAGTTGGGGACGTGGCCGAACTGGCCGGCATCAAAACCGTGTTTGGCGCCCACGCCCTCGGGTCGATGTCGATTTCGTCGACCAAGTCGGCCATCGGCCATTTGTGCGGGGCCAGCGGCAGCGTCGAGGCCATCTTCTCGATTTTGGCCTTACGGGATCAAATCGTGCCGCCGACCTTAAACCTACACGACCCTGCGCCAGAGTGTGCCGGCATGGACATGGTGCCCTTGCTTGCCAAGCAGCGGCCGGTGGCCTATGCCTTAAGCAATTCTTTTGGCTTTGGCGGCACCAATGCCAGCCTGATTTTTGAACGCAGTACTTAAGCACACTTTTGTTTCTTCTCCCCCAGTGTGGGCTACTGGGGTTTTTTTATGCCTGGCGCAGTTGCGCGGGCAGCTGCGCCTGCAAAATATCGATTGCGGCTCGGGTTTTTAACGGCAGATACGGGGTGGGTGGCCATTGGGCATAAAAACTCAGCTGGGGATTGGGTTCGGCCATGGGCACCGGCTGGAGCTGGCCGGCGGCGAGGGCGTCTTTGATGAGCCAGCAGGGCAGGTTGGCCAAGCCCATGCCGGCGATGGCCGCATCGGCGATGGCCTGCACGTCGTCAAAAAACAGCCGCGGGGGCAAGAAGGCGTCTAGGTTGGGAAACCATGACTGACCGTGTGGGCTGCGTTGATACACAATGGCCTGATGGTGGACCAGGTCGGCTCGCTGTGTTGGGGTGCCAGCCTTGGCCAAATAGGCGGGGGCCGCGCACAATATCATGTCGTAGTCGATGAGCTTTCTGGCCGCCAAATGGTCGCTGTGCGCCAGGCCACCGTGACGGATGACCAAATCAAAGCCGTCTTCATGCAGGTCGACGATGCGGTCGTTAAAGGACAGGGACAGGATGAGCTGAGGATGGGCCTGCGCCAAAGACAGCAAGATGGGCGCCACACACAGGCGGCCAAACAAAACCGGCATCGACACCCGCAGCCGCCCTGTGACCGTGCTTTGGTCGGCGGCCAGCAAAGACTGAGCGGCGCGCAGCTCGGCCAGCGCCCGCAGGCAGTGCTCATAAAATAGGCTGCCGGCTTCGGTGAGGCTTTGCTGTCGGGTGGTGCGGTGAAACAGGCGCGTGGCCAAATGGGCCTCGAGCCGAGCAATCGCCTTACCCACGGCAGAGCGGGACAGGTGCAGCCGTTCGGCAGCCAGGGTAAAGCTACCGGCTTCCACCACGGCCACAAAAATGGTGAGGCTTTTAAACGAAGCGTCCATGGATTAGGGCTTTCATATTGCGGGTGACAGGGACTTAACGCTTTATTGTATCGTTTTTGGCCGCAATCATGGGAATATTTGTCCTCACCAAGTAGGGGTCACCTAGGGTACACTATGGCCCTAGTTTGGCGCTGTGCTTGCGTCACGGCCACTAGGCATAAGAAAAACACACAGCCGCATCAGTGCTCAGGAAACGACAAAACGACCCTTAAAGGGTCGTTTTTTTTTGTGCCCGTAACCCGCTTAAGGGACGGCTTGCTCTTGCTGGATGCTGCGGCGAAAGTGCTGGCAGCCGCGCATCAGCAGCACGATGGCGATCAATGAGGCCGCCAGATTGACGAGGGAAATGGAATGGCCGACCAAAAGCGGTGAGCCAAACACATTGTCGGTGATTAAGGCCACGACGGTGGTGCCCACGCCTAGACCAATGAGGTTAGACACCAATAGGAATAAGGCCGAGACCTGGGCACGCTGTTGATTCGGGGCCAGAATTTGCATGGACTGGGCGGACGTGGACAGGGGAAAGGAGGCAAAAAACATGGCGATGGCCAACAGGCCGAGCGACAGGCCCAGGCTGTCGACCTGAGTGAACAACACCGCAGGCAGCAAGAGGCCCATGGCGCCCAAATAGCCGGTGCGCATGCCGGCATCGCTGTGGCCTTTTTTGGTGAACCAGTCGATGAGCCAGCCGCTGAAAAACACGCCGCTGGTGTTGGCCAACAGCAAGGTAATGCCAAGGTAATAGCCTGTTTGGCTGGGGCTGAGGCCAAAGTGGCGAATGTAAAAGGCCGGCGACCAGCCCATGAGGCTATACAGCGTCATGGCGTAAAACGAGAACCCAATAAAATGATAGAAAAAGGTGTGGCGATGCCGGCTGATGAAGGCGACGGTGGTGCCGAAGGTGGGCTTGATGGCCTGACCTTGGGCGCCGACTTTCAGGCCTTGTCGCTTCGGGTCGCGGATGGTGAGGACCATCAGCAGGGCCAAAAACACCCCAGGTAGGCCGACCATGATGAAGGTGGCCTGCCATGGGCGCATGCTGCCCAATAGGGGCACCACAATATTGTCTAAGTCTTTGATGAGGCTGATGACATAGCCGCCAATCAAAAAGGCGACGCCGCCACCGATGAAGGCGCCGGTGGAATAAATCGCCACCGCGCGGCCAAGTTTGGCTTTGGGGAACATGTCAGAAGCCATGGAATAAAATGCGGGGGAGAGGGCTGCTTCGCCGACGCCGACGCCCATGCGCGCCAAAAACAAATGTAAAAAATTCTTGCTTAGGCCACAGGCCGCCGTGGCCAAGCTCCAAAACACCACGCCGATGGCCATGATTTTAGAGCGTGAATAACGGTCGGCTAAGAGGGCGATGGGGGCGCCCATAAACGCGTAAAACAGGGAAAAAGCCAGGCCGCTCAGCAGGCTAAACTGGGTGTCGCTCAGCTGTAAATCCTGTTTGATGGGTTCTATCATTAAGGCAATGATTTGGCGGTCCACAAAGGACAAAATATAGGCCAGCATGCAGATAAAGACCACATACCATTCGTACACATAGCGTTTCTTAAGGGGCGATGCCGACAGCGGGGCTTCGGGGTGATGGGTGTTCATGGTGAATCCTCTAGGTGATGGGACACGTTTGTTTGAGCCAAGGAGCGCCCTGACGCGTGTTGAGCATCATGGTGGGCGGCGGCACCGGCCCATCGCTGTGGGCAGCGACCAGGCAAGGGCTTGGCTTAATCGGGGCAATCGATAAGGTGGCGCGGGGCCACGGTGACGGGCGTCACGAAGGGGGGGAAGGGGTCATGATGTTCTCCTAGGCATGGTTTTCTCTTTTGTGGCGCCATCGCTTTGGTTGGGGATGGCTTTGTTATGGTGTCACAGCATGGTGCGCTTTTTTTAGGCGCTTTTTTGATGGCCATGTCCCTTTGCACTCTAGTCAAAGGCACAGGCTGAGTCAATAGAAAATTCAACTAAAAAACATAAAATTTTTACATGAATTATCCAGTAAAAATAAAGGAAAAATATTTTGTTTAAAATATAACCTTATTATTTTTCTCTTCAATTACATCACAGTAAGTTCATGAAAATAACTCCTGATTAAAATGATTGACATTTATCAATATTGAATCCACACTAAAAATAGTTGAAAATTCACATAATAAAGTGGCGTTAATGCCCGGATAAAACACCCATTAAGCAGTAGGAGGAATACAGATGAACATTGTTGCAGAAGTCTTAGATTTGGGCGGGCCGCTGTGGTCGGTCATGCTCAAAGACACCATCGACGTGGCGGGCCACGTGACCAAGGCCGGTTCTCGGGCTTTGGCCCACGGCCCCGTTGCCGCACGGCATGCGCCCATTGTGACGCAGCTGCTGCAAGCGGGCTGCCGCCTCACCGCGAAGGTCAACCTGCATGAACTGGCCTTTGGCACCACCGGCGTCAACCATTGGACCGGTACCGTGCTTAACCCGCGTTTTCCCGCATTGATTCCCGGCGGTTCCTCCAGCGGCTCTGCCGCCGCGGTGGCCGCAGGCCTGGCTGATTTTAGCATCGGCACCGACACCGGGGGCTCCATCCGGGTGCCGGCATGCTGCTGTGGCGTGTATGGCTTAAAGCCCACGTTTGGGCGCATTGCCCACCAAGGGGTGATGCCAGAACAAACCAGCCTGGATGCCATTGGTCCCCTGGCCGACAGCATGGCCATGTTGGTCAACGCCATGACGGCATTAGACCCTAGCTTTCAGGCCCTGCCTAAGCAACATCGGTTTCGCGTGGGGGTGGTTTCGGTGGCGGCCAGTGCGGCGGTGACGGCCACGGTGGCGGCGGCGCTGGCGCGGCTGAAGCAGCCACAGGCCCCCGTGGCCTTGCCGTTGCTGCCGGCGGCCTACGATGCCGGCATGACCATCATCAATCAAGAGGCGTGGCAGGCCAGCGGCCATTTGGTGGCCACGGGCCTGGTGGGCGAAGACGTGGCCCAGCGCCTGCTGCAGGCCCAGCACACAACGGCGGCTGCGGTGGCGGCTGCCGAAGGCGTTCGCTTGGCCTTCAGTGCCGAAGTCGATGCCTTGCTCCGTCACTATGACGTGATTGCCTTACCGACCATGCCGGAGGTCCCCGTGGCCGTCAGCGGCGCCGACGATTTGAGCGCGCTCTTGGGCATGACGGCCTTGGTGCGTCCGTTTAATTTATCCGGCCATCCCGCCCTGTCTTTGCCGCTGCTGAGCGCCGAAGGCCTGCCCGTTGGGCTACAGCTGGTGGGGGCAAAAGGAAAAGACGAGCAGCTGTGTGCCATCGCCAGCGTGATTGCCGAGCAAATCAACCCAAACCCCGCTGCGGCGGTGGTCGCTAGGAGTATGTCATGAACGCCATTCAATCAGCATCGGTTTCTCAACCCGCGCTCGAGCATGATTTAGCTCATTTGTTACAGGACATTCGGGCGCGCGGCCTGGCCGGCGAATTCGATGCCCAGGCCTGTATCTCGCCCGACGTCATCGCCCAGTTTAAGCGCATAGGGGTGTATCGCGCCCTGGTGCCCAAGCGCTTTGGCGGTGAAGAATGGACGCCCATGCAGTTTTGTGAGCTGATCGAGCGGCTGTCGCAGGCCGATGGCTCGGCTGGCTGGGTGGCCAGCTTTGGCATGAGTCCAGCCTATTTGGCGGCGCTGCCAGAGGCCACCCTGAGGCAGCTGTATGCCGCTGGCCCCGACGTGGTGTTTGCCGGCGGGATTTTCCCACCACAGCCTGCCGAATCAGTGGTCGGAGGCTATCGCGTCAGCGGCCGCTGGCAGTTTTCCAGTGGCTGCCAGAGCGCCGACGTGGTCGGCGTGGGCATCAGCCCGTTGAAGGCCGATAACAGCCTAGGCCTGCCCCATATGGCGGTGTTGCCGCGCGCCAGCGTGGCCATTGAAGAAACCTGGGACACCATCGGCCTTAAGGGCACGGGCAGCCATGATTTGGTCGTCGATGATGTGTTTGTGGCCGAGGAATGGACCATGGTGCGGGGTGCCCCCTCGATGTTGCCCGAGCCGTTTTTTCGCTACCCGGCGCTGTCGTTTGCCACTCAGGTCCTGTCGGTGGTGGCCCTCGGCGTGGCGCGCGCCGCCATCGACGAGCTGGTGGCCATGGGCAATGGCAGCCGCTCGATTACCGGCGGGCCCAGCATCGGTCAGCGGCCTTTAACCCAGTTTAATGTGGCTCAGGCAGAGGCCGATTGGCGCGCGGCACGCAGCTGGTTTTACGACGCCATGAATGCCGCCTGGGACAGCATTCTCAGCGGTGATGCGGTCAGTCTTGAACAAATCAATGCCCTGCGCCTGTCGTCTACCCATGCCACCCGAGTGGCGGCCAAAGTGAGCCGAGACATTCAGCTCATGTCCGGCATGGCGGGGATTTACCGCAATCATCCCCTCAGCCGCTACGTCAACGACACCAACGTGATCACCCAACATGCTTTTATGGGTGATCTGACCTACCAAAACGCCGGCGCCATGCTGTTTGGGCATGCGCCTTTAGGCGGTTATTTATAATCCAATAGGAGTCATGATGATGAACACCCCAAAAACCTTACGCGTGCTGTTGTGCATGGGCATTAACCAAAACTTTTTTGACGCACCTGCGGCCGAGGCCAAGCAGGTCTGGGCCGCCTTTGGCGACATGTGGTTGGGCGTGCATGAGCTGCCGGGGGTCACCGTATTGGGCAATATGGACGACGACCAAAGCATGGTCGGCCCCAGTACGGGTGCGCCTTGGACCACGTATCTTTTGGCCGACTTTCCGGATTTAGACACGGTGCATCAGGCCTGTAATCTGTTTCGCACCACGGTGGTGGGCGAGGGGCCTTATAAGCTTTGGAAATACTGCAAGGTCGAAGCCCGCGTCGGCCGTGAACTCATTATTCAGCGCTAGCTCAGGAGGACACCGAAATGGACTTGGCCACCTTGACGCAGCGGCTCCACCGGCTAGAAGCCGCGGCCGCCTGCCGAACCTGCCTGACCCGTTACCTGCAGCTGTGTGATGACTTAACCCCCGCCACGCCGTGGCCCGAACTGGGCCAGCTGTTTGCCGAAGACGCCGTATGGGAAGGCATTGGGCCACGTTATGCGGCCAGCTTTGGCCGCCATGAGGGCCGTGCCGCCATTTTGACCATGGTGGGCGGCTATGTGGCGGGCGGCACGCATTTTCAGATGAACGCGCATTTTTTGACGTCGGAGCATTTGGTGGTCAATGCGGCGGGCGATCACGCCGTCGGCAGCTGGCTGATGCTGCAAACCTCACGCTTTCACGACGGTCGCTCCCACCTGACCAGCGCCCAGCTGACGGTGCAGTTTGTGCCAGAGGACGGTCGCTGGTGCATGAGCCTGTTTCAGACCCAAAATATTTTTAGCCGTCCCATCAGCGACTGGGACAGCAACGCGGCCCTGAGCGTGCCGCCCGCTGCACTGGGCTAACCACCCTAACAATAAAGCCCTAAAGGGCATAGAGGAGAACAACCATGAATACCGTACACCACCCGATCGTCCCGATTGTGCCGCAGACGCCAGACTATGCGTCTTTGGTTCAGTCCGACCGCGTCCATACCTCGCTGTACACCGACGCCGCTATTTTTGCGGCGGAAATGGAGCAGGTGTTTGCCAACACGTGGGTCTGGGTCGGGCACGAGAGTGAAATCCCCGACACGGGCAGTTACAAAACCGCGTTTGTGGGCCAGCAGCCCGTCATCATGGTGAGAGACCGCAAGCAAAACGTCCACGTGCTGTTAAACCGCTGCCGTCACCGTGCCGCCACCGTGTGCGAACACAAAAAGGGCAAAACCAATAGCTTTGTCTGCCCCTATCACGGCTGGAGCTATGCGCTAGACGGTACTTTGCGCGGCGTGCCTCATCCAGAAAGCTATGCCGAGCTGTTGGAAAAAGACCAATTGCCCTTGGTCAGCCTTAGGGTGGCGTCGTATCAGGGCATGGTGTTTGCCACCTTTAACGACGACATCGCATCGCTCAGCGATTTTCTGGGGCCGGCCAAAAAATGGATGGACTTATTCATGAAG
>JAGNPU010000039.1 GCA_017989485.1 Neisseriaceae bacterium | reverse complement strand
CAGCGCCAGCACCGATGGGGGCATGGGCCTACTACAGGCATTAGGGGTTAGGTTTTTAGATGAGGCGGGCCAAGACTTAGGGCCTGGGGGCATAGAACTGCTCCGGTTGAAGCGCATTGACGTTCAAGGCCTAGACCCACGCCTGGCAGACTGTCAGATCGACATTGCCTGCGACGTAGACAATCTCTTATGCGGCCCCAACGGTGCCGCCGCCATTTTTGGGCCGCAAAAAGGCGCGATCGCTGCCGACGTAGCCCTGCTGGATCAGGCATTAAGCCACTATGCCGACACGATATTCAACACTTTGAATGTTGCCGTGGCCGATCTGCCGGGTGCCGGTGCGGCTGGCGGCATGGGGGCCGCACTGATGGCCTTTTTAAAGGGCCGGCTGCGCCCCGGCCACGAAGTGATTGCCCAAGCGGTAGGATTAGAAGCGCACATTGCCAACGCAGACTGGGTGATCACCGGCGAAGGCCGCATTGACAGCCAAACTATTTTTGGCAAAACGCCGATAGGCGTGGCCAAATTGGCCAAACGCCATGGCAAACCGGTAGTGGCCATCGCTGGCGGCTATACGGCAGATGCCAGCATCGTTCATCAACATGGCATTGATGCCCTATTTTCTGCCGTGCATGAGCCTTGCACCGTGGCGGAGGCCATGGCCGATGCGCAAGCCAATGTGACGCAGTGCGCCCGCAGTGTCGCCACCCTCATCATGCTGGGCCAGACAAGCAAACCATGCTCCTGACTCATGCCTTAACCGATCACCAGCCTGACGCCCGCCATGAAGTTACGCCCCAATAGCGTCATTTGTACTAGACCCATGATTAGCTCTAGGAACTGAACGATCAAAAACCAAGCATCAAACTCACCTGCCGACGCTTTAAAAGACAAATAAATAGCGGCCGGCAGCAAACACAATAGCCCATTCAAAACAATCCACGGCATTCGTTGTTTTTTAATGCTGCGGGTTGGCTGATTGCGCTGGCGCGCCAAAACCATACCGCTGCGCCCCGTCACCATCACGGCCACCACCATAAACACCAGGCCATAGCGCATAATGGCCTCTTTCACCCACACAATGGCCGCCACATCTAAGAACACTTCTGCAATCACCGTAGATGTCCAAAACAGCATGACTAAGCCCAATGCCAGCGTGGCCGCAATGCCGTGTATTTTCACTGTTTTATTCATCATGCCCCCTGTACTGGCGACGTGACCAATCGTTGATGTAAAGCTTTTAAAACGGATAAAGCACCCATCATTTCTTCACGGCTTTGGCCTTGAGTCAGTGATTGAACCCAAATATTCGAAAGGCTCATCGCCTGCGCAAAAGACGCTCGTCCTTTGTCTGTCAACACAATGAAATCCGAGCGCGCATGCAGTGGGTTGTCCAAATGCTGACAAACACCTTCTGCCAGCATTTGATTGACCTGTTTTTGCACGCCTTGGCGACTAAGCCCCATGGCTTCGGCAATCATCGGCACCGTCATTCGCGTAGTGCTTCTAGAAATCGCCCCCAAAACCTGCCAGCGGGCGCTGGTTAGACCAATGGGCGCAACCAATGCGTCACCTTGGTCGAGCAATAGGGTTTTAAGCTGAAAAATTTCAATGATTAAGTCGTTACCGACTTCGGTCAGGTTGTTGTGTTCTATCATGGTCTGATCATCCCTAGGTTGTGGCTTATCGACATCCATCTGTCTGCCGTTAAAGCAGACATCGTCTCATAATTGACAACCAGCTGTCAATTATGAGCCGTCATGGCCCTATAAATGTGACCCAGGCCCGCACGTCCGCGATGCCTTTGCCTCACCGCACAAACGGCATAACACACTGGATCAAAAACAGCATGATTAAAAAGCATGTCGGCCGATGCCGTTTGGGGCTGAGATGAGACACAATGGTGCTGACACAAATAGGCAGCACCAACACGCCGACGGTCAAGCTGATCAGGCCAACAAGGTCTGTTGCCCAAATCGTGCGGACAAACCCAAAACCGAACATCACCCCTTGAATCAGAAACGCCATCGCATAAATCAACACCACCAACGCCCACACCGTTCGCCTATTCAACCCTGCTTCCATTAATAACCCCTTTAAATAACCGTCATGATTATTCAAAGGGGCTGACATGTCAAACGGATTAAATGAAATGATTGGTTCACCATGTGTGTCTATCCGACGGCGGTTCTTCAACGTTAAGCCAATCCCTCAACGCCCAGCCACATGCTGCTTCAGCATCACAATAAAGGCCTGCAATCGTGAAGACAGGTATTGGCGATTCGGATAATACAAACAAAACCGCTGACTTGGGCTACGCCAGCCGGGCAAAACCGACACCAGCGCACCAGAGTGTAATTCGTCAACCACCCCAACGGTAAACACCTCGGTAATGCCCAAACCTGCCTTCGCCGCCTCAATCAAGGCCCGCTCTTCATTCACCAGCAATGAGCTTGGCTGAAACACAAAGGTTTGATCTTGATCGTTGTTCAAAGCGGATGAAGTCAACTGCCAGGCATACACCGTCCCTTGGCTGTGAAAACGGTAGCCGATACACCGGTGTTGCGCCAGCGTTTGTGGGACCGTGGGCACGCCATAGCGGCTAAGATAGGCCGGGCTCGCCACCAGCTGCGCCTCAAAATCGATGCCCAATGGCACGGCCACCATATTCTGATGTAGCTTTTGTTCTAGGCGTATGCCCGCATCAAAGCCGTTGCCGGCAATGTCAACCAGGCCATCAGCAATGTCTACCGACAGCTCAATCTCGGGATAAGCCTGAGCAAATGCGGGCAGCATCGGGCAAATCAGCCCTTGCCAAACCACGTACGGCATCGACAGTTTCAGCACCCCCTTTAGGCTTTGTGGGCTGGCCTTCACGTTTTCTAAAACCTCTGCCATGTCGCTCAGCAGCGGCGTAATCTGCGCCCACAGCAGCGTACCGGCCTCGGTCAGGCTCACCGAGCGAGTGGTCCGGTGAAAAAGGCGCACGCCCAATTCTGCTTCTAGCTGTCGTACGGCCTGGCTTACCGCCGATGCCGACAGGCCTAATTCCACGGCGGCGCGGCTAAAGCTTTCCTTTTGGGCCACGGTTTTAAAAATACTGAGGGCCAAATGTTGATTAAAGGCCATTATGCGGTTTCCCTTCATAGAGTATGTTGGGTTTGATGATTTTTCTCAGCCTCCCCTGCGCTTATACTGGCGTTTTACGAAAGGATGAACCATGAAATACAGAACGCTGGGGCCAAACGGCCCTAAAGTATCGGCTTTAGGCTTAGGCTGCATGGGCATGAGCGCTTTTTATGGCCCTCGTGATGAGGCCAGCTCCGTGTATACGGTGCATCAGGCCATCGATGCTGGGGTCACCCTTTTTGACACGGCCGATATGTATGGGCCATACACCAACGAAATACTGCTGGGCAAAGCCATTGCAGGCAAGCGAGAGCAGGTGTTTGTCGCCACTAAGTTTGGCATCATCATGGGGGACGACCCTGATCAACGCGGCGCCAACGGTCGCCCAGACTACGTTAAGCAAAGCTGTGACGACAGTTTAAAACGCTTAGGCATAGAGGCCATCGACTTATACTACCAACACCGCGTCGACCCCAACGTGCCCATAGAAGACACCATAGGCGCCATGGCCGACTTAGTGCAAGCCGGTAAAGTCCGCTATTTAGGCATGTCAGAAGCCTCTGTTTCTACCTTAGAACGCGCCTGCGCGGTCCACCCCATTACGGCCTTACAAACCGAATACTCATTATGGTCCCGCGAGCCTGAGCAGGCCACCTTAGCCGCCTGTACTCGACTCAACGTTGGCTTTGTGCCCTATTCGCCCTTAGGCCGTGGCTTTCTAACCGGTACCATTCAAACGCCTGAAGACCTCGCGCCCGATGACTTTCGCCGCAGCAATCCACGCTTTAGCGAACACTATTTTGCCCATAATTGGCAACTGGTCAAACAGGTTCAAAACATGGCCGCGGCCAAAGCCTGTACGCCGGCACAGCTGGCCTTGGCCTGGGTGTTGGCGCAAGGGCCACACCTCGTCCCGATTCCGGGCACCCGTAGCGCCACTCGGCTACAGGAAAACATAGGGGCATTAGACGTGGTGTTACATGATGAAGAACGAGATACTTTAAATGCCCTATTTGCCCCCCAAAATATTGGCGGTGCACGTTATACCGAAGGCGCCATGCGCTTAATCAACCTCTAACCCATGCTCATGATGGACAGCTTAGGTAGGCCGCTACGGCACGTGCCCAACTGTCCTTCGGTTTGGCCACCTTATTCACGCCCGAGCCAGCCCCGCTCATGGCCGCCATGCCATGGTTGACCATATACGCGGGATCGTAATTGGGAATGGGCATTTTGATGGTTAAACGACACAGCTCAGCCCTTTTCTGATCGTCTTTTAGGATGGCAAAAGCGTCTTCTTTAAAGTCCTGCGCCAAAGGGTTGTCCAACACCACCCGCCGCAAATACGCACCGGCTTGATGTGCGGTGACGTCAGGAACTCGATAGCTGTCATAAAACGTTTGCGCCGCACCATAAGCCAATAGGCGCACCCCTGCACGATGGCTTTGGGGTGTGCCCTGTTCGACGCAATGTGCCAGTCGCTGATACACCTCCATCGGCAGGGTCTTGCTCGTGATGACCCGGTTTAACGCTGCTTCTGTAGGGCAAGCCAACGGTGCGCCCGCCATGGGCTCTGCGCTAGCCTGGCCCGAAACGCCCGCGGCCAGCACACCCAACAACCCGATTTTTTTAAGCACATTAAATATCATCTTAACTCTTTCTTTATATTAAGCATAACCTAAAACAATACGCCATTATCATATAGACAAACCCAGAATAAAGCAAATCAACCCACTCCTAGCCCCCTGCCATCGGCATCGGCTCAAACCCGCCATAAAAAAAACAGGACGAGATGACTCGTCCTGTTTTTTTACACCCATTAAATCAGCTTATTGTGCTGATTCATCTGATTTTTCTGCAATTTTTTTCAGGTATTCATTGTTTTTAAAGGCAATCATGATGAGTTCAAAGGAAACACGCACCAACACTATGGCCACCAACATACCAAGACCAACCAAAAATTCACCGGTCACAATAAAAAAGATGCCTGCTAACAAATAAAGCACGCTGATAATCCAATACAATACCACCAAAATTTTTGGGGTAATCAATTTATCAAAACCAAGCAAGTCGTTAAAATTCATAATAATCCTTAATGTTTCAATTGAGATAAAGTCCATACATCCATACAAAAGACAATGACTCACCCCTCATGACAATATCGTTAAAAAATGACTGGCCAATATATTAACACTACATGAATTTCTCTAGCAAGGTGATGTCGGCGAATCTCACACAACTTATCATTCTTTTACAATGTACTTGACCAAACTGCCTGTAAACCATTCACTCTATGGCCATTTTGGCCTAATACCGCTAGCCCCATCCCCGTTTAAGCCTTAATCCAACCTATTATTTATCTCTAAGCGACATCCCTCATGATGGCGGTTGCCGTTGCCCACAACATCCATTATGCTTTTAGTATATCGGTTGATTGTCTATGGCCCGCCCTGCCGGTGGCCCTTGCCATACCCCTAACAAGAAGGCCTGCCCATGTTCATACGCCAGCTGGTTTACCTAAGCACCTTGGCCGAGGAACGCCATTTTGGCCGTGCGGCGGCGGCATGCCACGTCTCACAGCCGGCGCTGTCAGGTGCGATTCAAAAGCTAGAACAAGAGCTGGGCGTCCTCATTGTCCAACGTGGCCAACGTTTTGAAGGCTTCACCTGCGACGGGGAGCGAATATTACTGTGGGCCAGGCGTATTTTGGCCGATTGCGAAGCATTAAAGCAGGCGGCCCATCACAACGCCCAGGCCTTAACGGGCTCGCTTCGGTTAGGCAGTATTCCTACGGCCCTGCCTTTAATCCCTTTTTTCATTGAGGCCTGCCTGCTGGCCCATACTCAAGTCCAGCACCAAGTCTATACTATGGCAGCAACCGACCTCTTGCGTAAGCTGCACGCTTTTGAGTTAGACCTGGGCCTCGGTTATTTAGACGAACAGCATGACCCTCAGTTTGAGACCTTGGCCTTATTTCAAGAACGCTATGTTCTGGTTGCCAGGCATCGTGACTATTTTCATGGCCGCCAAGACATGCACTGGGCAGACGTCGCCCAGCTGCCTTTGTGCCTTTTGACACCCAATATGCAAAGCCGCCGCGGCATAGACCAAGCCTTTTTACGCGCCGGCAGCCAGGCCACACCCGTATTAGAATCAGATTCCTTAACCATTTTATGCAGCCACGTCCAACAGCTTGGCCTATACAGTATTTTGCCGCACAGTGTCTTTTGCCTAAGCGACATCACCGAACACCTAGTCGCCCTGCCTTTGCGGCCACACTTATACCGACAAATCGGCGTCATCACGCGCGCGGGACACCCACACGCCCCTCTATTACAAGCGGCCTTACATCTATTTCAACGCTTAAACCTACAAGACACCATCAATGCCTTAACCCCAAAAAACGGATAAGTGTGGTCATTCTCACGCCATCGCTGCGGTCATCTGTCAAAACCAAGCCGCAGAACCCATGCATAGGCTTTGGCCACCATCACCAGCAACACGGCCCCCAACAGCGTGGGCAGCAGCAAAAAAAGCCAACCAGGATCGCTCAAAAACACGATGACTGGATTGCTGCCCGCCGGCGGATGAACCGTCTGGGTGACCAACATCAGCATGGTGGCCAGCGCCCCTGCCACCGCCAATGCCCACCAACTAGGCCCAAACAGCCAAAGGCACAACAGCCCCACCAGCGAGCACAGCAGATGGCCCACGATGACGTTGCGCGGTGCTGAAAACGGCCCCTTGGGAAAGCCAAACAGCAGCACGCAGCTGGCCCCAAATGACCCTAACAGCCAAGGCTGGCCGCTCAGTGCGGCCAGCTGCGCCACCACCCCCAGCCCGATAAAAACCCCTAGGCCCGCCAACGCCCATTCACGTCGCGCAGGCGCAGGCGACGATGGCCACAATTGACGCCACAGACGTCGGCCTTGCTGCATTAAAGGACCTACGGCGTTAATAACGGGCCGCCTCTTCTGAGCCTTCCGTGGTGTTGCCCGCGCTGTAAGAATGAGCACCCACACCCGCCAAGGCACCGTTTTGGACGATTAAATATTCCTCTCGTATCGGCCGATCTTCAAAATAACACTCTAAGATTTCACGCACGCCGGCCGCATAGCGCGCTTGCGCCGACAGGCTGGTGCCGGAGACGTGCGGCGTCATGCCATGATTGGGCATGGTGCGCCAAGGATGATCGGCTGGCGGCGGCTGCGGAAACCACACGTCGCCCGCATAGCCTGCCAGCTGCCCTGACTTCAGCGCCGCCACAATGGCGTCGGTGTCACACAGCTTACCGCGAGCGGTGTTGATGAGGTAGGCGCCGCGTTTAAATGAGTGTAATGAGTCGGCGTTAATCATCCGCTCGGTTTCAGGATGCAGCGGACAGTTAAGCGTCACCACGTCGCACTCCTTGGCCAAGCTGTCTAGGCTGCTGTGATGGGTGAGGTTTAGCTCTTGCTCCACGCTGTGTGGCAAACGGTGTCGGTCCATATAGTGTAGCTTCACGTCAAACGGCTTGAGCAGGCGCAACACCCTTAACCCTATGCGTCCAGCGGCCACGGTGCCAACATTCATGCCCTCTAGGTCATAAGCGCGCGCCACACAGTCGGCGATATGCCAGCCGTCCTTCAGGACCCACTGATGCGACGGCATATAGTTACGCACCAGAGCCAAAATCATCATCACCACATGTTCGGCCACGCTGTTGCTGTTGCAATAGGTGACTTCGGCCACGGTCACATTATGGTCCAGGGCGGCCTGTAAATCGGTGTGGTCAGAGCCTATGCCTGCGGTCACGATCATTTTCAATTTTTTGGCCTTGGCCATGCGCTCGGCCGTCATGTAGGCCGGCCAAAATGGCTGTGAAATCACGATTTCGGCATCCGGCAAGGACTGATCCAATACGCTGTCGTCGCCGTCTTTGCTTGAGGTCACAATGAGCTCATGGCCCTGGTCTTCCAAATAGCGGCGCAGGCCAAGCTCACCAGACACGCTGCCCAACAAGGTGCCGGGGACAAAGTCTATGGCTTTGGGACTGGGTAAGGTTTGCCCATCGGGATAATGCGTCAGCGTGGGCAAACCGTCGCGAGCGTAGCTGCTGGGGTAGCCGTTAACGGGGTCGTCGTAAAGCACACAAATGATTTTTGCCATGCGTATTCTCCTGAATGTAGGGTGTAGACAGGCGGTGTTTGGCCAGACATATTCGTCATGATGCAAAATAAAGCGTCACCAGACCCGCGTCTTGGTAATTTTGCATAAAGCGTCCTCCCGTGCCAATCGTTTATCATGATGGCTTGATCAGTAAAAGTAATGATGGTCTGTTTATGTTCCTGTTTGGGTAGCCTGTGTTGGCCATCACTAAACCATGCTTCACAAGGCATGGCCAATCTCGCCAGAGGGCTCAGGAATGCAGACCGCCGCCATAGAAAAAAGATGGGGCCTAAGTCCCCATCTTTTGTGTTCTGATCACGCTTGACTATCGGGCTTGTAAAAAGTCCTTTACGTTTAACAGGATCAGTTCATTGTCGTCAGCCTGATTGGGCTCACGACTGCTTGAGAACGGCAGGTTATTATCGTTACCCACCACAATGTGTTCTGCATCCACAATGTCCACGTTTTCAATGGTAAAAAATGGGAATTGAAACACCCCATTACTCAAAGCCTTGCGGGCTTTTTGTTGAGGATCTTGTATGTTTAATAAATCAATATAGCCGAGCTTGGTCACCGCTTGGCCCACGTTTTGTTCGTTCAATTTGATCATATACACACGCTTAATCTTGGGTAAATCGTGGAAGCAGCCTGGGCCTTTTTGGCCGGCTTCACAGGCGTAGGCCGCAACCCCCTCACCATCATCACGCTCAATGATCAGGCCACGCTCGGCGTCTATCATATTAAAGTCACCGATGGACAAGCCATTTTTCGCCAGAGGGTAAAACCATGAGCGGCCACTCCATGCTTCAGTGTTCAAGTCAAACTCTAACACCCGCAGTGCCTGCGTCCCATTCACGGTTTCATACGCCTGTTGTTGCTTGTCCCAGACCGGCCCTTCAAGCAAGGCATACAGCTTGCTGCCGTCTTGGGATAAGGCCATGCCCTCAAAGCCTTTCGAACGTTTGACCTCAAAAGCAACCTGATCCGTGGGCACCCCTGGCGTTTTCACTTGAAAATGATCGGGCGAATGCAGGGTTTGGCCATTCAGTTGGGTGTCAAAAATCGCCAGCACCCTGCCATTTTTATCCGCCTTAATCAAATAGGGCCCAAATTCATCGCCTATCCAAAACGTATCGCCCACCAGCTGCACGCTTTCGGGGTCAAAATCAGCCCCGGTCAAATAGCGCTGTTTGGTGGCTTCGTTCACAATGTGAAAGGGCACTTTTTTATCCGGATCATGTAAGAAAACGCTGCGTAAATGCTTGAACCTACCCTTGTCGAAATCCACGTCATACTGGTTTAAATACAGCATGAAATCGGGCGAGTTGGCTTTAGCGCCGGCGCCGTTGTCGGTCAACAGCCAATAGCTGCCGTCGGCCATGCGCTTAATGCCGGAGTGGCCCTGTAGGGGCTGACCCTTAAATGGCAAAGAAATACCGGTAGGCCGTCCAGCAGACAGGCCCTCTACGCTGCCCTGTTTTTCGGTACGCAGGCCATTTTCGGTGTATTTGCCACTGGTGTGCAGATTTTCTGGCGCGTCCTTAGGCGCCGCCACATAGCTATTCGCTGGCAAAATGGCGTGTCCGGCCAAGGTGGCGGGGTACACTTTAGTCGATTCAGCGTGGCTGAGCGGCGTGCATAAAAGCGTGCTTAGGGATAGGGTAAACGCAGCAATGTTTTTGGCAATGGCCATGATTTTAGGGCTTCCGCAGGTTGGTGAGAAGCCCTAGTGTGATGGATTTATGTTAAAAAATCGTGACAGCCTCACGCCATCGTCCAACAGGCCTGAAACGCTTTGATGAAAAACGGGGGTGAGT
>JAGNPU010000314.1 GCA_017989485.1 Neisseriaceae bacterium | reverse complement strand
TCTCATACGCAGTACCGATGGCATTCAGCTCATCAGTACCAACATTGACTATCCGCCGGTGTTGGTGATTGACAGTAAAGACACGCCTTTATTGATTCTGGGCCGTAAAATTTGGCGCGGTGGCTAAATATTGTCCAGATACATGGGCTTAAAAACCACAACTAATGACTCAATTTCGGCCCTCTGGGCCATTTTTTTTGGTCTGACCATCCGGTTTTGACGTCACGCCCCTACCGATACCGCCTATAGACTTAACCCTCGTTTACAAATTAAACAACCAAATAAACTATCCTCTAATGATTCCATAAGCTCTTGACCTCATGAATATAAGTAAATTGTTACAAATTGACAGGCTCAAGCCTCGAACCCTACACTCGATTTCATAGGTTGGCCCTCGCATCCATCATAAAAAAGCGAGGCCAAGTGGTCACCTTATGCCATTTGTCGACATGTCTTGTGTCGTCGTGGTCATCAAGATCAAGACACACAAAGTCTGACAAATACAGACAAAACGAGAAAATAGAGTGTATCCATGAAACAAAAAAAAATGATGAACCGCGTGCTCATCGCCAGCTTGGTGGGCAGCGCAATCGAGTGGTTTGACTACTTCTTATACGGCACCGTGGCGGCATTGGTGTTTAACCAAATCTTTTTCGTCAGTGAAAGTCCTTCCGTCGGCCTCATGTTGGCCTATGCCTCTTTTGGCCTCACCTTTTTTATTCGCCCCTTTGGCGGCATTATTTTCAGCCACATTGGCGACCGCGTTGGCCGCAAAAAAACCTTGGTCATCACCCTCAGCCTCATGGGGGCCGCCACGGCCGGGATGGGCCTGTTGCCCACCTATCAAGCCATCGGCATTTGGGCGCCCATTTTACTGATTACGCTACGCCTGATCCAAGGCTTGGGCATCGGCGGTGAATGGGGCGGTGCTTTGCTGTTGGCGGTGGAGTATGCGCCTAAGGACCAGCGGGGCTTTTATGGCAGCGTGCCGCAAATGGGGATTACCCTAGGGATGTTGTTAGGCACGTTGGCGATGACGGTCATGTCCTTGCTGCCCACCGAAGACTTTATGTCTTGGGGCTGGCGCGTGCCGTTTTTAATGAGCGCTCTGCTGGTGGTCTTTGGCCTGTGGGTGCGTAAAGGCATAGACGAAACGCCCTCGTTTAAAAAAGTCCAAAGCAGCGGCACCATCCCCAAGCTGCCTATTGTGACCACGTTGAAATACCACTGGCGTGAAGTGTTGATCGCCGTGGGGGCCAAGTTTGTCGAAACCGGGCCTTTCTACATTTTCAGCACGTTTATTGTGGGCTATGCCACCACCACTTTAGGCTATAGCCGTACCGCCACCCTCAACGCCGTCATGCTGGCCACCTTAGTGGCCACCCTATTGATTCCCGTCATGGGCAAGCTCTCTGACCGCGTCGGCCGCAAACCCCTGTATATTTTTGGCACCGTGGCCATGCTGCTGTTTGCCTTCCCCTACTTCTGGCTCATCCAACAAGGCTCGGTTTTGTGGTTAACCGTCGCGACGGTCTTGGCCATCGGCATTATCTGGCCACCGATCACCGCCGTCTTGGGCACCATGTTTTCAGAAATTTTTTCGGCAGAAGTGCGCTATACCGGCGTGTCTTTAGGCTATCAAATCGGCGCCGCCTTGGCCGGTGGCACCGCCCCATTAGTGGCCGTTGCCCTACTGTTGGCCTTCGATAATTCTTATGTGCCGGTGGCCCTCTACATTGTGTTTATGGCCACGGTGTCCCTCATCGCCATCAGCGTGATCAAAGACCGCAAAAACACCGATTTGGATTTAGACTAACTTAGGAGCAACAGCCCGCATGAATATTTTAAACGAAGCCCTCATTCAAGACATTTACGGCATGCAAGAAGCCCTAGTGGACGTCGCCAACGCGCTACGGGCCAAGGCCGAAGGCAAAATCACCAACCCTTTACGCACGGTGATTGATTTTCCAGAACAGCAGGCCTCGGCCTTGTACATGCCCAGCGCGGACCTGACGGCCAAAGTCGCCTGCCTGAAGGCCGTGACCATTTTTCCGCAAAACCCCGCCCAAGGCAAAAACACCACCCAAGGGGTGATTCTACTGACCGACGGCAGCGATGGCCGCCACCTGGCCCTGATGAGCGCGACCTATTTAACCCGCTTACGGACGGGCGCCCTCAGCGGCCTCGCCACCGACGCCTTAGCGCGGCCTGATGCCCATGTGCTGACGGTCATTGGCACCGGCGGCATGGCCTTTGAGCAGGTGCTGGCGGTGTTGGCCGTGCGGCCCATTGACACCATATTCCTGGTCAACCCAACCGAGGCCAAAGCCATTGCGCTAAAGGACCGGCTGCGTGCCTTTGGCGTGGCCGAATCGGTGGCCATCAGCGTTGAACGCGACGTGGCCAAGGCCGTGCGCCAGGCCCACATCATTAGCTGCAGCACCCGTTCGGACACGCCGGTATTCAACGGCGCTGACGTGCAGCCAGGCACCCACGTCAACGGCGTGGGGTCTTATTTGCCCAGCATGCAGGAGGTGGATTTTTCCTTCATTCAGCGGGCCGACAAAATCGTCGTGGATGACCATCATGGGGCCACGGCCGAAGCGGGGGAATTAATCCACGCCAACGCTCAGCCTGATTGGTCTTATGCCCAGCTGCATGGTGAGCTTGCGGGCTTGGTGACCCAGCAGCTAGCAGGGCGCGAACGCGCCGATGAAATCACCTTTTTCAAAAGCGTGGGCGCGGCCTATTTTGACCTGGCCGTGGCGCAAGGCGTCTACCGACAGGCGCTTAAGCTGAATGCGGGGACAGAGGTCGACGTTTAACCCCTCAGTCTTGACCACAAAAAACCATCGGACCACATCCGATGGTTTTTTTATGACTCTGCTGGCGTAGCATGGGTCGCGACCCACGGGGTTTGGCCTTGGTAGTGGGGCCGTGGGTCCGCTGCGCTTGACCCAAGTTACCGCGTGTTGGCCGTCACTTTTGCGTTCGTTCTAACGCCGTAAGGCTTTCAAAATGGCCGCCTGGCTGCCCTGCATGCCGTTCTCCTGCTTGACCACACGGCCTTGCTGATCCAGAATTTGCACCGTATTAGAGTGCGACACCGCGCCGCCTTTGGCCACTTGATACTTCACGTCCATCACCATGG
>JAGNPU010000313.1 GCA_017989485.1 Neisseriaceae bacterium | reverse complement strand
TGCTGGAACAGGCCCAGCCCGAGCAATGGCTGCCTGCACCCTTGCAGCACCCCTTTGGCAATGGCATCAATATTCAGATTGAAGTGCCGGCCACTACACCCATTTTGGCCCGTCTAGGCGAGCATGACTGGCCTTTGTTTGCACCGTTAGAGGAGCGCTGGTATCAGGCCGATGCCGTCGAACATGGGCAGCGCCAGTTTTTGGTGCAGGATCCGGACGGGTATTTGTTGCGATTGGTTGAGGTTTTGGGGAATCGGCCTTATCGTGCTTGATGGCCGTGGCGGCCGCCATCATGCCTTTGTCGTCGTCGTGTGGGTCCCGACCCACGGGGGTTGGCTTTGGTGCTGGGGCTTCGTGGGTCCGCTGTGCTTGACCCACGCTAAAACATGTTGGCCGTATATAAATCATGGTTTACTTGGCTTGTGATCTAGTAGCCTGTTATGCCCTCAAGCGCCGTCATCCTCGCGCAGGCGGGGATCCAGCCAGTCGTAGGCTGGGCCCTCATGGCCGTGACGGTTAAGCCTAAAACCCTTGTTTATGCTTCGGCTATGTCGCTATTAATCGGTCGTTGCCTTTCGCCCTGTAGGGCGACATACTTTCTTTTGCGTGGCCAAAAGAAAGTATGCAAAGAAAACGCCACCCCGGTCAGCCGCCCCTTACGCCGTTGGCGTAAGGGGTCCCCTCGCCAGAACCTAGCGTGCCAGCGCAGGCAAGAGTGGCGGTCTCCTATAGAAACTGGTCGACCACCACAAGCGTTTGCCTGCTTCATCTGGCCCTCTAGAACCTGACTCAGCGGCTTAAAGGGGAGGTACTTCACTGAGGTTTAAGCATGGTGAGGTCACTGAAGTAGCGCTGATGAAGGATGCGCATACACCTTACTCCCCGCGCTGGGCAAGCGCGACCTAATGGGGTAATAAACCATGGTTTGATGCGTGCCTTCAGCTAGGTCGTGCCGACCAGCAAAGCGTTGTCCATTGGTTTTTAGACACAAAAAAACGCCCCATCGTGCACGACGATGGGGCGTTTTGAGGGTTTAGGAAGGCCTAGAAGAAGCCCTGCGCCTCTTCCGAGTAGCTCACCAACAGGTTTTTGGTGTGTTGGTAGTGCTCTAGCGCCATCTTGTGGTTTTCACGACCCACGCCCGACATTTTGTAACCGCCAAAGGCCGCATGGGCAGGATACATATGGTAGCAGTTGGTCCACACGCGACCGGCCTGAATGCCTCGGCCCATGCGGTAGGCGATGTTGCCATTGCGGCTCCACACGCCGGCGCCTAGGCCATAAATGGTGTCGTTGGCAATGTGTAAGGCTTCGTCCATGTCTTTAAACGTGGTCACCGACAGCACGGGGCCAAAAATTTCTTCTTGGAAAATACGCATGTCGTTTTTGCCGACAAACACCGTCGGTTCAATGTAGTAGCCGCCGGCCAAATCACCGTCTAAACGTGCCTGCTTGCCACCGGTCATCAGTTCGGCCCCTTCTTGTTTGCCAATCTCAATGTATTTGGTGATGGTGTCAACCTGCTGTTGCGACACCTGAGCGCCCATCATGGTGGATTTGTCTAAGGGGTTGCCTTGCTTAATCGCCTCAACGCGCTTGATCGCCTTGTCCATAAACTGCTCAAAAATCGACTCTTGAATCAGCACGCGGCTAGGGGCGGTACAGATTTCGCCCTGGTTGAGGGCAAACATGCTGAAGCCTTCTAAGGCTTTGTTTAAATAAGCATCGTCTTTGGCCATGACGTCTTCAAAGAAGATGTTGGGCGACTTGCCGCCGAGCTCTAGGGTCACCGGCAACACGTGGTCGGCGGCGCTGCGCATAATGCTTTGGCCCACTTCGGTAGAGCCGGTAAAGCCAATTTTGGCAATGCGCGGCGAGCGGGTGAGGTAGTCGCCAATGCGGCCGCCGGCGCCGTTGACGATGTTGATGACGCCCGGTGGCAGCTCTTTACCGATCACTTCCATCAAAATCAAAATCGACAGCGGGGTGAATTTTGCCGGCTTCATCACAATGCAGTTACCAGCGGCCAGGGCCGGCGCCAGCTTCCACGTGGCCATTAACAGCGGGAAGTTCCAAGGAATGATTTGTCCGACCACGCCTAGGGGCTCGTGGAAGTGATAGGCGACGGTGTCTTTGTCGATTTGGCTAATGCCGCCTTCTTGGGCGCGGATGGCGCTGGCAAAATAGCGAAAGTGGTCGATGGCCAGCGGGATGTCGGCGGCCAGGGTCTCGCGGATGGCTTTGCCGTTGTCCCACGACTCGATGGTGGCCAACAGCTCTAGGTTTTCTTGCATGCGGTCTGCCACGCGGTTTAAGGCGGCGGCGCGCTCGGCCGCAGAGGCATTGCCCCAAGCGTCTTTGGCTTTGTGGGCGGCGTCTAGGGCCAAGTCCACGTCTTCTTCCGTAGACGACGCGATTTCACACATGACTTTGCCCGTGACGGGGGTTAAGTTTTCAAAATACTGCCCTTGTACAGGGGCGACCCATTGGCCGCCAATAAAGTTTTCATAGCGTTGTTTTAACTGCAATGGGAAACCATAACTACCTGGATGGATACGAGACATTTTGACACTCCTTATATGAGGCTCATCAACACGATGAGGGTGGGGTAAAGGCTTACCCTTTGGTCTGATTCACTATAGGCCAACGCAGCGAAGGCAACAAATGAATTAATTAATCACAGCTATTAATAAATACTAATCGATAGTTTTAGTAAATAAATCTGCAGATTACATCATAAATCGTGAGGCCAAAATACGCTTGCCTTAATCCTCTGGGCGTTGACCTAAGGCAAATCAGGGGGTGATTTTGAGGACCTCAGGCAAATAGGGCGGGGCTATTTTGCTTAGGGCCGAATCCAGATCATGGCATAATGTCTTTTTACTGCTGAGGAATAAAGGGATGAACCGTATGTTGACCAACCTGCCCTTAATGCTGATTTTGGCCAGCAGCATGGCGACCGGCACGCCTGCTGCGGGGGCCGTGGCGTTTGAAGAAGATGTCGCCGTGGCCAATGTGGCTGAGTTGGATCCATACGTGGCGCTGCCGCAGTGGACGGCCGTGGCATGGGGCATGACGACCGCGGCCGTGTCGGCGACTTTGCCGGACAGGCCGTTTCAGCTGCTTTTCGATGAGCGCAAGGACGGCGGTGCCTTGGTGTGGG
>JAGNPU010000312.1 GCA_017989485.1 Neisseriaceae bacterium | reverse complement strand
TCCTCGCACAAAACGTGCCAAAACAGCTGCGAGCGGCCGCTGGTGCCAAACAAACAACGCGTATTCGGGTGTTTGCTCAAAGTCTGTGCCACCGTGGTCAGGTGATTTGGGTTCACCTCCAAGCACACAATGGCTTCGGCCGCATAACCCATCAGCTTAGGCTCAATGTCGACCCGAAACCGTAACACGCCACTTTCCGTCAGGGTTTGCATCATCCGAAACGCCGTCGGCTCACTGACGTCTAGGTGCGTCGCCAACACGTTTAAATTGGCCCGACCATCCTCCATTAACAAGCCCACTAACTGGCGCTCCTGTACCGACAGCGTCATTTTCAAACGCTCTGGCAGCATCGCCGCCATCTGCCACTGGCTGGCGCGCTTAAACGACTGCAACACCATGCTCACGTCAAAGTTACGTATGCCCACCACGTGGGGCAACGTCGTCACCGTCAGCGCCAGCAGCTGCTCAATGTCGTCGAAGTAAAATTCCGCCATCAAATCGTACTCGCCCGACAGCGCCACCACCAAGCGGCTGTCCACAAACGAGGCCAACTGCTGACCAACGGATTCTGCCGTGCCTAATTCGCATTCTAGCCACACATGCACCACCACCCCTTTTTTCAACATCAAAGGGTCATATTCGCCGACCACGCGCAACACCTGCGTATCCATCAGCTTCTTGATGCGGCGGGCCACCGTCTTCTCCGGCACCCCACTGTCTTTGGACAATTGCCGCCAAGTCGCAACAGGGTCTTTTACCAAAGACCTAACGCAAATAATGTCCATTTCCTCCAAATTAATAGAAATTTTTGTCGATTTTTTTCTATTTACTGTTTTTTCATTTTTTATCATGGTAGACTTTGCGCTTAATAACAATAATATGACCATTCTAATTAAAGAAGCAGCGTTTGACACGCTAAAGGAGCAATATAGATGAAATCAACGCACACTCAGGCCTTAAAACAGCCTTCAAGCCCGATGCAATACAAAAAAATCGTGGCCGGCAGCGTCGGCAACATGATCGAATGGTTTGACTGGAGCATTTATGCCGCCTTCGCCATTTTCTTCAGCAGTCAGTTTTTCCCCGCGGGTCACGACACCGCTGCCCTATTGGCTACTTTTGGCATTTTTGCGGTAGGCTTTTTCATGCGCCCCGTCGGCGGCTTTTTGATTGGCATCTTCTCCGACCGCTACGGCCGTCGCTCGGCCCTAGGCCTTACCGTGGTGATGATGGCCGCTGGCTCATTAATCATTGCCATCACCCCGACTTTTGCCACCATCGGCATTTTGGCCCCCATCATGCTGACGCTGGCCCGCATGCTGCAAGGTTTGTCATTGGGCGGCGAATACGCCTCTGCCACCACTTATTTGACCGAGATGGCGCCCAACGACAAGCGTGGCCTGTACTCTAGCTTTATTTTCTTCAGCGCCGCCATGGGCATTTTGTGCGCCTCGGGCCTGGGCTGGCTCTTAACCAGCACCATCAGCAAAGAAGCCATGGTTGAGTGGGGCTGGCGCATTCCGTTCTTCATCGGTGCCTTAGGTGGCGTGGTGGGCATGTGGATTCGTCGCTCGGTCACCGAAGACGAAGAGGCTCCGCAAGACAAAAGCAAAGCGGTGAAACAGCCTCTGCGCGTGTTGATTCGTGACTATCCGGTAGAAACCATGCGCATTGTCGGCTTCTCTTTGCTGTCGACCTATGCCTTTTATGTGTTTATGGCCTTTTTGCCGACCTACGCCATTCGCCATGCCGGCGCCGTGCCCAGCACCGCCTTTGCGGCCAACACCATCGGTATTTTTGTATTCATGTGCTTACAGCCTTTGTTCGGCATGCTGTCAGACAAAATTGGCCGTCGTCCCCAGCTGATCACCTTTGCCGCCGGCAACCTGTTCTTCTTCTACCTGGTGATCAACTTTGTCAGCGATTCATTCACCACCTTGCTGTTGATTGAGCTATTTGGCCTGACCTTATACGCCATGTATTCATCGGTTGCCCCTGCCATCATGGCCGAGCAATTCCCGAAAAACATTCGCGCCGTGGGCATTGGCGCACCGTACAACCTGATTGTGGCCATTTTAGGGGGCACCACGCCGTACATTTTGACCTGGTTGCAAAGCAAGCAAATGGAACACATTTTCTTTATTTTGGTGACCGTCGCCGCTGCCCTATCGCTGCTGACCTTCATCAAGATGCCTGAATCAGCAGGCAAAGATTTAGAATAAGATCAACTGACTAAGCCTTAAAAAGGGACCTCATGCCTAGCACACAAAGCACACGGCCATTGTACTTACACAGCGCCATCGAACTGGCGGCGCTGATTCACACCGGCGTCACCACCTCGCGCGCCGTGACCGAGCTGTTTTTGGCCCGTATTCAGGCACACACACACCTGAATGCGTTTACCCAAGTATTGGCTGACCGCGCCTTGGCGCTGGCCGACAACGCCGACCGTTTGCAGCAATCAGGCATACGCCTCAGCCCGCTGCATGGCGTGCCGGTGGCCTTAAAAGAACACTTCCAGTGGGCGGGCACCACCGCCCACTATGGCAGTCAAGCCCGCGCAGACGTCGTCAGCCAAGACAGCAGCGCCCTGGTTCATCAACTCATTGGTTTGGGCATGGTCATCTTGGGCAAAACCTCGATGACGGAATTTGCCTTTGGCCTGTCTGGCCAAAACCCCCTGTTTGGCACGGCCAAAAACCCCTGGCATGCGACCGAACATCGCGCCCCCGGCGGCTCGTCCAGCGGCGCCGGCGTGGCGGTGGCCATGGGCCTCGCGCCTTTGGTGTTGGGCGGCGACACCGGTGGCTCGGTTCGGGCACCGGCGGCGCTCAACCACACCATAGGGTATAAGCCCACCTCCGGCCTCTTGAGCCGCAGCCGCTGCATGCCGCTGTGCGAGACCTTAGACGTGATCGGCCCGATCGCCCACACCGTGGCCGATGCCCGCCTCATCACCCAGCTATTGGCGACGCCGGAGTTGGACGATGACGCCACGCTACAGCCCGAAGCCATGGCCACGCAACAGGCATTACGCAACGAGACGGTGGCCGTTGGCATCAAGCCCACCCTGTATTATCTGAGCGAGGCCGCTTGGCCAGCCCAGCTCCAGCTTTGTGCCTATGCCAACTGGCAAGACACGCTGGCGCTGCTGCGTCAAAACGGCTGGACGCTCATTGAG
>JAGNPU010000311.1 GCA_017989485.1 Neisseriaceae bacterium | reverse complement strand
CCCAGACCAAACTACACCCCATATAAATAATTAACAAGACATTATTTAAAATAATGGCTTGTTAATCAATATCATATAATAAATAGACCTCAGGCTGGACGCCTGAGCGGGTATACTCATGCGCCCGCCCAGCGCCACACGCAAGCCGATCAGGCCTGATTAAGCCGCCGCTGCTGTCGTGGGCTCAATGCATGCGGCGGATACACCCAGGTCACCAAGGCCACCGAGATGATCATCAGCAAAAACCAAGACACGATTTTCTGTGCCGACACCATGTGCCAGCCTTGCAGCTGATTGGGATACAACCAGGCCCCACTGTAAGTGGCCACGTTTTCAGCAATCCAGATGAAAAAAGCCACCAGAAAAAAACTTAAGATTAACGGCATGCGCAAATAGCTGACGCGCACGCGAAAATACATGGTGGTGCGGCCATACACCAGAACGATGACCGCCAGAATGAGCCAGCGCGCGTCATACACATAATGGTGGGTAAAAAAATTGACGTAAATGGCCAAGGCCACCAGGGCATTCACCCATTGCGGCGGATAATGGCTAAAGCGCAGGTGAAAGCCACGGTATACCCTGACCATATAAGAGCCCACTGCCCCATACATAAAGCCGGTAAACAGCGGCACGGCACCGATGTGCAATACCCCAGCAGCCCCATAAGTCCAGGAGCCCATGCTGGTTTTAAAGAGCTCCATCACCGTGCCCACCAGATGGAACAGCAAGATCACCCGCAGCTCTTTAAACGTTTCCAGCTTAAAGGCCAACATCAACACCTGTATGGCAATGGCCACCAAGGTTAAGGCATCGTTCTGGCTCAACCACGCATCGCGCGGGTAGACAAAGTGAAACAGCACGATAAATCCCAGCAGCAAGCCGCCAAATAGCGACGCCCAAGCCTGCTTCAGGGTAAAACTGTACAACAGCGCCCAAAACGAGGAATGCTGCCGTGAAGGCGACAACAGCTGTTGCTTCAGCTCAGCGAGCGGGATTTTTTTCAAACTTAACCAGTGCATACGTCCTCATTCCATAAAAAAGATGGCCCATCGGCCATCTTTGCTGTGCGTCTACGGCCTAATGGCCGATGCTTAATCAATGGCCACATAGGCCACCGACACAATTTCAATTTCTTCTTCGCCGTCTGGGGTGCGAAACAGAATCACGTCGCCCTCATGCTGCTTGATCAAGGCCTTGGCCAAGGGCGACACCCAGCTAATCTTGCCCTTGCTTAAGTCCAGCTCGTCCACGCCAACGATTTTAATCGTTTGTCGCCCCAAGACTTCACGTTCTATCGTGACCGTCGCCCCAAAAAACACCTGGTCGGTTTTTTCACGGGTGGCCGGGTCCACGACCAAAACCTCTTCCAAACGCTTGGTCAGAAAACGGATGCGTCGGTCAATTTCGCGCAGGCGGCGTTTGCCATAAATGTAATCGCCGTTTTCACTGCGATCGCCGTTGCCCGCCGCCCAGTTCACCACGTTCACCACCTCTGGTCTATCTTTATGCACCAAGAAGGACAGCTCATCTTTTAGTGCCTGCCATCCTAGGGGCGTCATGTAATTTTTGCGCACCTGCGGCATGCTCACTTCAACAATAGGGTCTAAATCCTCGTCGTCGTTCTCTTTGGTAAATGCTTTATTCATGCCCTCTCCTTCTGGCTGCACACACTGTAGACAAGCAGGCATCATAACAAACTTCACTCCGATACGGCGGGTAAAAACGGGTTTTTCCGCTTTTTCTAAAAACTTAGGCAAAAAAGCACGCTTTACCGCCTTCTAGCCCTTTTCTCCTGGCCCGAAACAGCGTATCTTTAAAGGGTATTACTTAAAATGCTTAAAGCATATGCATTATCCACCATCACTCCGAGGAATTCAAACAAAATGCCGCAGCTATTGTGTCGAGAACTAAGCCTTTTGGCCTTTAATAAGCGCGTCATGGCGCAGGCAGAAGACCCCTCGATTCCGTTATTAGAACGGCTTCGCTACCTGTGCATTGTGTCTTCCAACCTAGATGAGTTTTTTGAAGTACGCGTGGCCTGGCTCAAACAAACCCACCGCAACACCCCCGACCGCGTGTTGGCCAATGGCACCACCGCCAAGGAAACCCTAGACAGCGTTTTGGCCGTCAGCAAAGACCTCATCCGCCATCAGTACGGCATTTTACGCGAGCAGCTGTTTCCCGAGCTGGAGGCCGAAGGCATTAAGTTTTATCGCCGTCGCGAATGGAACGATGCCCAACGCGATTGGGTAAAGGCCTATTTCGACCGAGAGCTGCTGCCGATTTTAACCCCCATCGGCCTCGATCCGTCGCATCCGTTTCCTAAGCTATTGAATAAATCGCTTAACTTTGCCATCGAATTAGAAGGCAAAGACGCCTTTGGCCGCCCGTCTGGCATGGCCATTGTGCAAGCCCCGCGCATCTTGCCGCGCATTGTGGCCTTGCCTAAAGAACTCACCGGCGACAAAAATGGCTTTGTGTTTTTGTCCTCGATTTTACACGCCCACGTCCACCCCCTCTTTTTGGGCATGACGGTCAAGGGTTGCTATCAGTTTAGGCTGACCCGCGACAGCGACCTCACCGTCGATGAAGAAGACATCACCAACCTACGCACGGCCATCATGGGCGAGCTACGCGACCGCCAATACGGTGAAGGCGTGCGCCTTGAGGTCGCCGACAACTGTCCCGAACACGTCAGCCAGTTTCTGCTGCGTCAGGTCAACCTGACCGAAGACGATTTATACCAGGTCGACGGCCCGGTCAACCTGGTGCGCCTCAATGCCGTGTCGACACTGGTCAATCGGCCTGACTTAAAGTTTCCCTCGTTCAGCCCTAGCCAGCCGCCAGAATTCAAGAAAAACAACCGCAGCATTTTTGCGGCGATTAAAAAACAGGACATTTTGCTACACCACCCCTACCAGTCCTTCACGCCGGTGCTGAACTTTGTGCAACAGGCGTCCAGCGACCCCACGGTGGTGGCCATCAAAATGACGATTTACCGTACCGGCTCCGATTCGGAGCTGGTCGAGGCCCTAGTGTCTGCGGCGCTGGCGGGCAAACAGGTGACCGTCGTGGTCGAACTGATGGCACGCTTCGACGAAGAAGCCAATCTGCGCTGGGCCAGCCGCTTAGAAGACGCGGGTGCCCACGTGGTCTACGGCGTGTTTGGCTACAAGGTCCACGCC
>JAGNPU010000038.1 GCA_017989485.1 Neisseriaceae bacterium | reverse complement strand
TAGGACACTATGCTCTCGCTCTCCATTATGATGGCCATGGCCATCTTCGCCCTGACGATGTCCATTACCCCAGGCCCCGTCAATATGATTATTTTGTCTTCCGGCACCCATCATGGTATCCGACCCACCCAAGGCTTTATCTGCGGCGCGGTATTGGCCTTTGTCCTGCTGTTGCTGGTGATCGGCCTAGGCTTAATGCAGCTGATTAATGGCCACCCTTTGTTCTTAACCGGCTTAACCGTGGTTGGCACCGCTTTTTTGGTGTACGTAGGGATTAAAATTGCCCGTTCCACGCCCACCCTACAGTCGGTGAATCAACCCGTGCCCACCTTTGCCCAAGGAGCCATCGTCCAATGGCTCAACCCCAAAGCGTGGATTGCCTGCGCCTCAGGCATGTCTTTGTTTGGCCAAGCCAACACCCTCACGCCCCTCTTTGTGTTTGCCACCATTTATCTGTTTGTTTGCTATGCCTCATTGCTGGCCTGGGCCATTGTCGGTGCCAAAATGCGGCGGCTGTTAAGCCAACCCCGCCACATTCGCGGATTTAATCAATTTCTTGGGGCTCTGCTCATCGTCTCGGCGCTGTCTATGCTATGGGAACAGCTGTTTACAACCCCCTAAAAATGCAGGATAAAAAAACGGCTTAAGCACACTGCTTAAGCCGTTTTTCTCAATCCATCACCCAACCCTTAAGGCCATTGCATTTCGCCAGTCAACACCTTCGCGCCCAAGGTCACGTCGTCGCCGGCAGGCAAATCAGGATAGGCCCGAACCAAGCCTTGCACCAGGCCCGCAGCATCTTGCACCTTAGGCAACAGTGCTTCTACCGTGGCCAAATACCCATCGGTAAAACGCACCGACTGCAGGGTCTGCGAAGCCCCGGGCAAAAAATGCCCCGGCACCACGACTTCTGGCTTTAACGCCTTAATGCCGCTCAAGGTCGCACGCCAATGTTGGCGGGCCACCTTGGTTTGCGCATCCGCCAGCCACACGTGGACATTGTCGCCATACACCACCACCCCACCCAGCACGGTTTTTAAATCTGGGACCCACAAATAGGTTTCAGCCGGGTTTGGGCCTGTTAGGCCTTTAATTTCGACCCGCTCACCATCTACGGTAAAATAATCCGCCTTCAAAACGGCTGGCACCACTATCGCCTTAGGCGCATTGTCGCCCATCATCGGCCCCCAATAGGCCATTTTGCCCGCACTACTGGCCTTAATTGCCTGAACCGTTGCCGCCGTGGCCACAATTTTGGCGTCGGGAAACGCCGCTTGAATCACGTCTAGGCCGAAATAGAAGTCTGGGTCTGAGTGGCTGATGTAGACCGTGGTCAAGGTCTTGCCCGTGGCCTTGATTTGCGCGACCAGCGTCTGCGCATCATTTTTTTGAAATTGCGCGTCGATTAAAGCCACCTCAGTTTTGCCACTGATGAGGTTAGAGGTCACCGGAAACACGCTTTGCGCGCCTGGGTTATAAACCGACAGGCTCAAGTTCGCCGCCATACTCATGCTGACCGCCCCGGCCAAAAGCATGCCCAATAGTGTTTTTTTTAACATAACAACCTTTCAATGTGTGTCTCTTAATCCATTGAACCCTCGTGGTCCAATCGCATACACCCATTATAGGTTGCATTAATCGTTTAAAAAACCGCATAATATGCGCTAATCTATTGCACAAATCGAGCATATAAATCATGGACCGCATCACCGCCGCCAAAGTATTCATGACCATCGTCGAGCAAGGCAGCCTGTCTGGCGCGGCCTCGGTGCTGGACATGTCCCGCGCCATGGTCACCCGCTACCTGGCGCAAATGGAGCGCTGGGCCAAGGCCCGGCTCTTACACCGCACCACCCGCAGGCTCACCCTCACCGACGCCGGCGAACAGGCCTTAATTCGCTGCGACAAGATTTTGGCCCTGGCCGCCGAAATCGACCTCATCGAAGACCAAAACACCCACGAACCGCATGGCTTATTGCGCATCAGCTGCGCCCAGTCGCTGGGCCAATCGGTGATGATGCCTGCCGTGACCGCATTTTTGGCCCAACACCCCGCCGTGCGCATAGACCTCAACATCGACAACCAAGCCGTTAACCTGGTCGAGTCTCGCATCGACTTGGCCTTACGCATCACCAACGATTTAGACCCCAACCTCATCGCCAAACCGTTGGCCACCTGTCATTCCGTTGTCTGTGCCACACCGGCCTATCTGGCCCAGCACGGCACGCCCAAAACCTTGGCCGACTTAAGCCAGCATAACTGCCTCACCTACTCTTATTTCGGCAAAAGCCTATGGGCGTTTCAACACCCCAAGCACCCCGAACCCGAAGCGGTTTTGGTCAGCGGCAACCTCAGCGCCAACGAATCGGTCGTGCTGCTCCACGCCGTGCTGGCGCATGCCGGCATCAGCTTGCAGCCCCGCTACTCGGTCAAGGCCGCGCTTGCAGACGGTACCCTGGTGGCGCTGCTGCCCGAACATCAACCGCAGCCTATGGGCGTATACGGCATTTACGCCTCGCGTAAGCACATGCCACAAGCCCTAAGGGCCCTGCTGGATTTTCTCAGCCAGTGGTTCATCGACCATCCTTTATAAGGCCTTAGTCATCACACACGTAGGCACAAAAAAGCCCTCTAGCCTAAAGGCAGAGGGCCTGATACGGGGCGCAGGCTTACAGGCCGTTGACCTGTACCTGACCGGAGATGTGTAAAGACACCTGCTCATTACCCGGCTCGGCGTCCATGACCGCTGCCTCATCCGCCATGCTGGCAGACGCACGCATCATTTTCGGCGCATAGCCAGCGCTGTTGTAAGACGCTGGGGTTGAGCCCATATCGATGTTCACAATGCGGTAGCCTTTGCCACCTAGGCCTTGGGCAATGTGGTTGGCCTTGTAGCGAAAACGCGTCAACGCAGTCGTCATCAAATCGTCTTCAAACGACTTCATTTTTTGCTCAGACACCGAATAATTCATGCTTTGAATCTGGGCCTGACTTTGTACCGCCGCCACCAGCTTGTTCAAAGCCTGAAAGTCTTGGCTTTTAAAGCTAATCGTGGCCTGATCGGTCCAAACCGTTTGGTCTTTTTTGTTGCTGCTGGGATAGCTGCTGCGGCCGCTGACCGACACTTCAACCTTAGGATAGGCCTTGGCCTGTGCCAACACCTGATTCATCTTCTTGGTCACGGCCTGCGCAATCACCGCAGGGTCTCGTCCTTCTTCACGCACCGACAGGCGCACGTTTAAGGTGTCCCTAGCCACTTCTTTGCTGACCTGTTCGTTAATCGACACCACGTTGTAATTCAGGCCTTCGGCCATCACGCTGTGGGCGCTCATGCTTAAACCCAACAGGGCGGGCAACAATAAGGTTTTTTTCATTATTCAATCACTTTCATGGGGTTGATCTGAGGTTAACGTGTGTCACGCCGCTTAGTTTACTGATAATTAGTCGTAAACCCTAACATAAAGTTCCTTTACTTCAAGCTGTATCACCATTATGTAACAGATCATTGCTATTTAATTTGGGCCCAAGGCCATGGGCTTGAAGTTTGTCCTGAACGTGTATACTCTAAAGCTCAAATCAATAGGTTGTAGACCAAGCATCCAACCATATACCGTATGTCTCAGGAGCACATCATGATCAGTATTTTTGATATATTTAAAGTGGGCCTAGGCCCATCCAGTTCACACACGGTTGGCCCGATGAAGGCCGCCGTTGCTTTTGTTGCGCAGCTGACCCAAACCGGCAACCTGGCCGCCACAGAGCGCATTGCCGTCGAGGTTTATGGCTCATTGGCCCTAACCGGCATCGGCCACGCCACCTTTGACGCCCTATTACTGGGCCTAGAAGGCAGCCTGCCCAATGACATCGACCTCAACAGCATTGCCGCGCGCTTAGAGAACATCAACAGCCAAGGCCGCCTGCAGCTGACGCCAGACAAGCACATCCATTTCGAGGTGGCCCGTGACCTGGTCATTTGCGTCACTGAATCCCTGCCCAAACACCCTAACGGCCTGTGTTTTATTGCCTATGATGGCCAAGAGAACAAGTTAATCAGCCAGGTGTTCTACTCTATTGGCGGCGGCTTCATCGTCACCGATGAGGCCTTTGGCCAAGAGGCTCCCACCACGGTGACCGTGCCCTATCCTTTTGACAACGCCACCGAGCTGTTTGCCCTGTGCGCCCAAAACAACCTCACCGTCGCCCAATTGGTGATGGCGAATGAGGTGGCGCTCAGCGGCCGCGACGAAACCGCGGTTAAAGCCGCCATTCACCAGATTAAAGACACCATGTTTGCCTGCATCGACCGCGGCCTCACCATTAAAGGTATTTTGCCTGGTGGCCTTAACGTCACGCGCCGTGCGCCCGCCCTGGCCGAAAAAATCTCGGCCCTGCGTGAAAATGGCCAAATCAACACCCAGCTTTGGCCTATGGTCTACGCCATGGCGGTGAACGAAGAAAACGCCGCCGGTGGCCGCGTGGTGACGGCACCGACCAACGGTGCCGCCGGCATCATTCCTTCGGTGCTGCGCTATTTCGCCAACTTCCACCCCAACGCCAGCGACGACACCATTGCTGACTTCATGCTGACGGCCGGCGTGATTGGCATTTTGTACAAAAACAACGCCTCCATCTCTGGCGCCGACGTCGGCTGTCAGGGCGAAGTCGGCGTGGCCTGTTCCATGGCGGCAGGCGCCTTCTCGGCCGTCAGCGGCGGCACTTTGGCCCAAATTGAAAACGCGGCAGAAATGGCGATGGAACATCACCTGGGCCTAACCTGTGACCCAGTGGCCGGCCTGGTGCAAATCCCTTGCATTGAACGCAACGGCATAGGCGCAGAAAAAGCCATTAAGTTGGGCGCCTTGTCTTTGTTAGAAGACGGGACCCACAAAAAAGTCACCCTCGACATGGTGATCAAAACCATGTTGCAAACAGGGCGTGACATGAAGTCGACGTATAAAGAAACCTCTTTGGCGGGCTTGGCCACGACGCTGAAGCGTAAGGCCATTGCGGTCTCGGTGAGCGTGATTGAGTGCTGAATCCGGCCTACCCATAAAAAAAGCCTTGGCAGTGAGCCAAGGCTTTTTTAGTGCGCGATTGCGTTATTCACTCACGGCCACCGGTGCCGAACGACGAACGCGCTCGCCCGGCAAAGGCATTTGCGCCCATTTCACGATGTTGGCGACTTCATATTCGTTCAACTCGTAAAACTGGCCACGCTTCAAACGCGCTGGCAGGCCGATCGGGCCAAAGCGAATCCGCACCAGGCGGCTCACGACCAAATCTTGGCTTTCAAAGATGCGGCGTACTTCGCGGTTACGGCCTTCTTTGATCACGGCGTTATACCATTTATTGGCGCCTTCGCCCCCTTGCTCTTGCATGCGCTCCACCTTGGCGGGGCCATCTTCTAGCTCAACGCCTTCACACAATAGCTTCATGGTGTCGGTGCTGACTTCACCCAAAATACGCACGGCGTATTCGCGCTCAACTTCAAAGCTTGGGTGGGCGAATCGGTTCACCAACTCACCGGATGTGGTCAAAATCAACAGGCCACTGGTGTTTACGTCCAAGCGGCCAATGGCCACCCAACGCGAGCTATTGGCCTGGGGCAAACGGTCAAAAATGGTCACGCGGCCTTGTGGGTCATCGCGGCTGACGATTTCGCCTTCCTGTTTGTAATACAGTAAAATGCGGGGCAGACGATCAGGCCACTTCACGTTGACCTGCTTGCCTTTCACCGTGACGCGGTCACGCGGGTGCACTTTGTCGCCCAAAACGGCCACGTGGCCATTAATGTTGACCAAACCCTGTTTGATCCAGTCTTCCATTTCACGGCGTGAGCCAATGCCAGAAGCGGCCAAGGCTTTTTGCAAGCGCATGGGTTCTAGGTTATCGACGTCGGTGCGTTTTTCTTTAAGGGTACGGGCGCGCTCTTTAATGGCCTGGTTAGGGCTACGCACCACTAGGCGTTTGGCACGCGTGGTGCGTTGCTTAGGCGCACGCGTTGGCGTCGCGCCTACGGGGCGCTCGCCTTGTCGTTTGGTTTCAATCGAATCGAAGGTCTCGGCGCTGCGCGGGCTATTGCGTTTGGTGCTTGCCGGCGTGCTGAGGCTTTCTATGGTACGGGGACCACTGCGTCTTTTGATGGCTGCGCCAGGGGCAGCCGGTTTCGATCGGCCAGGGGCCGCGTTTCTTTTTGACATGTGTTTTTCCTTAAGACATAAAAAAGTACTTTTATGCTTCTTCTGCGGCATCCTCTGCGGCAGGTGGGGTTATGTCGGGCAAAACCAATTCGCCCAACTCTGTTAATGGCGGCAAGAGGGTTAAATCATTCAAGCCTAAATCCATTAAAAACTGCGGGGTCGTGGCCCAAAGGGCGGGCCGACCCAATACTTCTTTGTGGCCAATCACTTCAATCCAGCCACGCTCACTCAGGGTTTGCATCACCTGCGTCGACACGTTTACCCCGCGTATGGCTTCGATGTCGCCACGGGTCACCGGCTGTTGGTAGGCAATAATGGCTAGGGTTTCCAGCACGGCTCGAGAATAACGAGGGGCTTTTTCAGGCTCTAGCTTTTCTTTGAGTTCGCTAAACGCCTCAGCCACGATTTGAAATCGCCACCCTTCAACGGTGTGCACCAATTGTAAAGCACGCTGGGACCAGCGCGCCTGTAAGTGAGCCAAAACATCCATCAAGGCATCTTGCGGCAAGCTGGGCGTCCATAATTGTCGCAACTGTTTGTCCGTTAACGGGCTTTCGCTGGTTAACAGAGCGGCTTCAATCAGGGTTTCAACTGTCACACTCATGCATGATTTCCGAATATAGTGGGGTTATTTTACACTAACTGCCTCATCCATTGGCATTTTTTTGCTTAATTTCGCTGCTGCTCTTGCGCCACGGCCGCGCGAACGTCCATGCCGAACAGTTCGGTCACGTCGGCTTCATCGAAGACATAGGCCTTGTGGCAAAAATCACAGTTGATTTGGATGCTGCCCTGCTCCAGCAAGACGCTGCCGACTTCTTCGCCGCCAATCAACAACAGCATATTGCTGACTTTTTCATGCGAACACGTACACGCAAACGCGAAAGGTTCGGGGTCAAACAGGCGCGGCGGGGTTTCGTGGTATAAGCGATACAGTACCGTCTGCGCCGGCAGGGTCAACAGCTCTTCGGCCTTAATGGTTTGGGTCAGCGCTTCCAAGTGCTGCCAATCGTCTGGCTCATCAAACGTTTCCTGTGGCAGCTTTTGCAACAGCAGACCGGCCACGGCCTGATCAGAGTGGGCCAGGCTAATGTAGGTGGCCAACTGCTCTGACTGCTTCATGTAGTCCATCAACATTTGGGCAATGCTGTCGCCACTCAAGGCCACGATGCCCTGCCATGGCTCGGCGCCCTTAGGCTGTAGCGTCATCACAAACACCCCGCCCTCGCCCAATAGGCTTTTCAGGTCGGCGTCGTCTGCCGGCGGCTGGGTTTCGTCCCAACGGGCGGTGGCGCGACAGTTTTGTTCGCTGGTGGCTTCCACCACCAACATTTTCAAACAGCCTTTGCCCTGAACCTGCAGGATTAAAGTGCCGTCAAACTTCAGGTTGCTCGCCAGCAGCACGCCGGCGGCCAACAGCTCACCTAGGGCTTTTTCAATCGCCTTAGGGTAGGTTTTTTGCTTTAAAATGTCCTGCCACACGTCGTTTAACATCACGTGGATGCCACGTACAGGGGCATGATCGAACAAAAAACGCTGTCTTTGATTTATATTTTCCATGATTATTCTTTACTGTGTGGGCGCAAGTGCGCCAAGCACCTCATATCGGTGCTAAACCTTATTTTTCAATGCCTGGGTGGCCAAGCCTTCTTCATCCAGCGCCTTGAGCACAAAACTTTCCAACGGCAAGCTGGTGCTGACGTCAAACTCAGCGCCCGCATGCACGCCCAGTTCGGCCAAGGCCTTGGCGTTCATGCCGTCTTGCTCATAGGCGGCGTACATGGCCCCCATGGCAAACTTTCTGCCGCTGCCAATCGACCAAAAGCGTTTAAATTGGTACACTTCCCGCATGGGATAAACACCGTAAATACCGCTTTCATTAGCGATGAGCAACATCATCTGGCTGGATTCGTAAGGATCGTCCTCTTCTTCTTCCGGCCGCAAAAAGAAATGCTGCTTTAATTTAGGGTGTAATTTACAAAACGTATTAAAAATATTCTCGCGCCCCATCAAGTCGGCCTTTTTCACCGACTTTAAGGCCGCACGCAGCACCAAGTCATGCGCGGCGCTGCCGGCGATGGCAATATAACTGCCTTTGTGTTTCATGATTTTGCTGCAATAATGATCGTAGCGATGACTCAAACGCTGGTCATCCCCAAACGTGGTTTGGGTATCGGCCGCAATCGCGATTTGATTTTCTTTGTGTACGATTGTAATGGTTGTCATGAAGGTTCTTTACGCTTTAAGTTAGGGAAAGAGGGATTTATGTGTCAATTACTGGGTATGAATTGTAACACGCCTACCGATATTGTTTTTTCTTTTGAAGGCTTTCGCCGTCGTGGCGGGCTCACCGACCACCACGCCGATGGCTTTGGCATTGCCTTTTTTGAAGGCGCCGGAATGCGCATGTTTCACGACGACCAACCCAGCGCGTCATCCCCCGTGGCCGACCTCATCAAGCAATACCAAATCAAGTCTAAAAACGTGATTGCCCACATCCGCAAAGCCACCCAGGGCGAGATCAGCCTGGCCAACACCCATCCCTTTGTGCGTGAGCTCTGGGGCCAATACTGGGTGTTCGCCCACAACGGCAACCTCGAGGCCTACGCACCCGAACGCGCTGCGTCGGACCGCTACACGCCCGTCGGCACCACCGACTCTGAAGCCGCTTTTTGTGCCCTGATGAATCATCTGGCCACCCAGTTTGGCCAACGGCCCGATGACGCCACCCTGTTCGCCGCCATCCAAGCCAAAACCGCCAGCATCCGTGCCCACGGCACTTTTAACTTCATGCTGTCTAACGGCGTGTTTTTAATCGCCCACGCCACCACCCACCTACACTATATTGTCCGCCAAGCACCTTTTGGTGAAGCCCAGCTGGTCGACGATGACGTGCAGGTCGACTTCGCCCAGTACACCACGCCCAACGATCGCGTGGCCGTGATTGCCACCCAACCGCTGACCCATAACGAAACCTGGACCCCCATCTTGGCCAATGAATTGCTGATGTTCCAAGATGGCCTGGTCGTTCACAAGGGCTTAAGCTGACCATGCTCACCACCCCACCGCTGGCCCCCAAACTCATCCAAGCCCTCCACCAGACCGGGATTAACAGCCGCTCAGACCTGGCCTCAGCTGGCGTGGTGAGCGTGTTCTTGCGCCTCAAAGCCCAAGGCCACACCCTGACGCTGTCGGCCCTATGGGCCTTGGCCGCCGCGGCTCAGGACAAGGCCGCCCACAACATCGATGCGGCCACCCGCGCCGAACTCTTGCGCGCCCTCAAACAGCATCCGCCGGTGGCGCCTTGCCCCAGCGAAACAGAATTGGCCTTGTATTTGGGCCTGGCTCAAGAAGAGGCCGAACTGGCCTTTGCCGCCAACGAGGTCCCCGTCGGTGCCATCGTGGTCAAAAACGGCGAAGTCATCGGCCGTGGCTTTAACCAGTGCATTAGCAACCAATACATCGCCCAACACGCAGAACTGATGGCCCTGGCCCAGGCCAGCACCACTTTAGGCAATTATCGTTTGGATGACTGCGACCTCTACGTCACCCTAGAGCCGTGCCCCATGTGTGCCAGCGCCATCACTCAGGCCCGCGTGCGACGGGTGATTTATGCCGCCGCCGAGCCCAAAATGGGGGCTGCGGGCAGCATGGTGGATTTATTCCATCACCCGCTGAATAAGCACACCGCTGTTTTTGGACCCATTGCTCAGGCGCAAGAGGCCTCGGTGCTGCTGTTACAAACTTTTTTTCAAAAGCAGCGCCAACAGCGCTAGCCCTGAGATGCGCCATCATGCTTGGCGTGTTCGGCCTGACGGCGGCGCAGCCGTCGCTCTAAGGCCATGATCAGCAACGACACCAATACCGCCATCACGGCCCCCAGCCAAGACAGTTCATTCGGCTTCAAACTCAGGCGCATAGGCACATCGTATAAGCCGAAGGCCAAGGTCCTGCTGACATAGCCGACAACGCCCGTACCCACCACCCACCGCCAACCATGGCCGAGCAGCTTGCGCAACAGCAGCGCCATCAGCCCAGTCAGCAACGCCGGCAGGCCACCGAGCAGCAAGGCAAAAACCGACGCCGTCAGCCAACACCGCAACAGGCCCGTCC
>JAGNPU010000037.1 GCA_017989485.1 Neisseriaceae bacterium | reverse complement strand
GTATTGTATGCTGGTGAAGGCATAGCCTTTTTCATAATACATGAACACCGACACAACATTGCCGACTATCCACAGCAGCCAATGCTCGATTTTTTTGCGCGTCATCAACCACATGGCCATGAAAAATAGGCCGGTAGTCAAAGTGTCGACATAGGCCCACCACACGTTAAACCGATCTTGCCAGACATAAACCGCCACCACCACCGCCATACTGGCGACGACGATGAGGGCGCTGATTCGGTATTCATGTGCGTCGGCGCGGCCTATGGTCACCACGTCGTGCTCGCCTACCTGCTTGCCCCAATGGTGCCAGCCGTATAGGCCCATGGCCACATAATAAGCATTGATGATCATGTCGCCATACAGGCCCCACTTCAACAACAAATACACAAATAGGCCGGTACTGATCAAGCCCACGGGAAACACTTTGACATTATTCTGACTGGCATAGACGACGCTCAGCACGCCGGTCACGCTGGCGATGAGCTCCAACACAATGTCTATGGTGGCATAGCCTTGGTATTGGACAAATAGGGTTTCTAACCGCATAAAACCCCTTAATGAACCACTAAATCGCGGCTGGCCGCGGCGGCGTCTAGGCGATCAAGATAGTTTTGCCAATGGGCCGGTTGATTAATGGCCAAGTCGTATAAATACGACCAGTCATAGAGGCCGCTGTCGTGGCCATCACTGTAGGTGATTTTCAAGGCGTAGTTGCCCATGGTCTCTAAGGCCAGAATCAATACCTTGCGCTTGCCTACCTGCAGGGTTTCTTGGCCCACGCCGTGGCCGCGCACTTCGGCGCTGGGCGAATACACCCGCAAATACTCTGCGGGCAAGGCATGGCTTTGGCCTTCATAAACCAAGGTTAAGGTGTTTTTTTCTGGGCTCAAACGAACCTCTTGTGGCACTTTTAAACTCATTACGGCATCCTTTTTGATGTTCAGTGTGTGTGACAAACCGACTTAATGCGGCTTTAGGCTCAACAGCATGGCGTCGCCATAGCTGAAAAACCGATATTCTTGTTTGATGGCGTGTTGGTATATGGCCTGCATTTCAGCATAGCCGGCAAAGGCACTCACCAACATCAGCAGCGTAGACTTCGGCAGGTGAAAATTGGTCAACAGGCCGTCTACGGTATTAAAGCGATAACCGGGGGTAATGAAAATGTCGGTTTCCTGGCTGCCGGCCACCAGGCTGCCGCCGACCGAGCCGGCCTCTAATGAGCGCATGCTGGTGGTGCCCACGGCCCAGACCTTATTGCCACTGGCCTTGGCGGCGTTGATGGCGGCCACGGTGTCGGCTGGGATGTTAAACCACTCGCTGTGCATTTTATGGTGGTCTAGGTTTTCTTCGCGCACCGGTTGGAACGTGCCTGCGCCCACGTGTAGGGTCACATACTGTAGCACCACGCCCTTGGCCTGCAAGGCCTCTAGCACGGCGTCGGTAAAGTGCAGGCCGGCCGTTGGTGCCGCCACTGCCCCCTGATGAGCAGCATAAACGGTCTGGTAACGCTCATCGTCGTCGTCATCGGCGCTGCGCTCGATATAAGGGGGCAACGGCAGGTGGCCAACGCGCTCTAAGATGTCCCAGCTGGTTTCGGTGCTGACGTCAAAGCGCAAATGAAACAGCTCGCCCTCTCGGCCCAGCATGACGGCGCGCACGTCGCCTTCAAAAATCAGCTCGGTACCGACCTTAGGCGATTTAGAGGCGCGCACGTGGGCCAGCACTTCACGCTCGTTCAACACCCGCTCCACCAGCGCTTCAATTTTGCCGCCGCTGGCCTTTTGGCCAAACAAACGCGCCTTAATCACCTTGGTATTGTTAAACACCAATACATCGCCGGCCTGAAGGTAGTCGGGAAAGGCCGTAAATAGTTGATCCTGACGGGGCTGCCCGTCTAAAGCCACCAATAGGCGGCTGCTGCCTCGCACTTCAGGGGGATGTTGGGCAATCAGTGCCTCGGGCAACACAAAATCAAAATCACTTAAAAACATGAAAACATACCTGTGGGGATACTATGAATAGGCGGCATTATACGCCTAAAGTGGACATCTCTTTACAAATTATCGTGCACCGCCTAGAATGCTTTTACTGGCTTGTGGTCATGATTCATGATAAAAGTCGTCATCAAGAATCAAATCCCGCAGTGATTTTGATTCTTTTTTATTCCCTTGCGCCTTTATTGAATAAAGGCTCTACAAACCTAGCGTTAGCACCGCACAGACAGCTTTGCCGCCTAGTTTAGACCGTTTAAATAACGCCCAATCTCGTAAATTTTACACGAACTACTGGACATTTAAGCGCTTTTTGCGGCAGAATGCAGGATTATTTAACAAAACCATGTTTATGAATAATCAACTTTTGGTCTTGCATGGCCCAAACCTGAATCTACTTGGCACCCGCGAACCGGACATCTATGGTCACGCCACCCTAAACGACATCAACGACGATTTAGTGGCGCTTGCTGAGTCGAGAGGGTTTACCCTGGCCACGCTGCAAAGCAATGCAGAACACGAGCTGATTAACCGCATCCATGCCACCCAAACCGACGGCACACAATTCATCATCATCAATCCTGGCGCCTTTACGCACACCAGCGTCGCCATTCGGGATGCCCTTGCCGCGGTTCAAAAACCCTTCATCGAAGTACACCTATCTAACGTCCATGCGCGCGAACCCTTTCGCCAGCACTCCTATTTGTCCGACCTTGCGGTTGGCGTGGTGTGCGGCCTCGGTGCGCGTGGCTACCACTATGCGTTATCCCACGCTATGGATACCTGTTTAAACATTAAGTGAGGCCTCTGAGCCGCACACACATTATATATTGACCTTAATAAGGAATTGGACCAATGGATTTACGTAAATTAAAAAAACTAATTGATTTGGTAGAAGAATCTGACATCGCCGAAATCGAAGTGACCGAAGGCGAAGAAAAAGTCCGCATTACCCGCTCTCACGCCAACCAATCGCCAGTTTATGCCACGCAGCTGTCTGCACCGCAATTTACGCCCGCCCCAGCACCGACTCCTGCACCCATCGATGCCACCCCCACCATTTTGACCCCGACGCCGGTGCCCAGCGCCGCACAAAACCCAAATGCGGTGAAATCACCCATGGTCGGTACTTTCTACCGCGCCGCCAGCCCAACCACGGGCCCATTTGTGGAAATCGGCCAAAGCGTGAGCGTGGGCGATACCCTATGCATCATCGAAGCGATGAAATTGATGAACGAGATTGAAGCTGAAAAATCAGGCGTGGTGAAAGAAATCCTATTGGCCGACGGCCAGCCTGTTGAGTTCGGTGAGCCTTTATTCATTATTGAATAAGCCCCATCCGTTCGATCCGATTAAATCAGCAGGTGCGCCCCGGCTCTGGCCTGACGCACCTGCCCTTGCATAAAGAGCCTACTATGTTTGAAAAAGTCCTCATCGCCAACCGTGGCGAAATTGCCCTGCGTATTCAGCGTGCCTGTCGCACCATGGGCATCAAAACGGTGGCCGTGCACTCAGAAGTAGACCGCGAAGCCAAATACGTGAAGCTGGCAGATGAATCTGTGTGTATTGGTCCCGCCTCTTCTGCCCGTAGCTACTTAAACATCCCCGCCATTATTTCTGCGGCCGAAGTGTCTGGCGCCGACGCCATTCACCCAGGCTACGGCTTTTTGGCCGAAAACGCTGATTTTGCCGACTGCGTCGAACAGTCTGGCTTTGCCTTTATTGGCCCCCGTGGCGACACCATTCGCCTAATGGGCGACAAAGTGTCTGCCAAAGACGCCATGATGGCCGCCGGCGTGCCCTGCGTGCCGGGCTCTGAAGGCGCCCTGCCAGAAAACCCATTGGAAATCATTGAAATCGCTAAAAACGTGGGCTACCCCGTCATCATCAAAGCCTCTGGCGGCGGTGGCGGTCGCGGCATGCGCGTGGTGGAAAAAGCCGAAGACTTAATCAACTCGGTAGAAATGACCAAAACCGAAGCCGCAGCGGCCTTCGGCAACCCTACGGTGTACATGGAGCGCTACTTACAGCTGCCCCGCCACATTGAAATTCAGGTATTGGCCGACCAACACGGCAACGCCATTTACCTGGGCGAGCGCGATTGCTCGATGCAACGCCGCCACCAAAAAGTCATTGAAGAAGCGCCGGCACCTGGCATTACCGCCGAAGAACGCCGCCGCATTGGCGAACTGTGTGCCGACGCCTGTCGCCGCATTAACTACCGTGGCGCGGGCACGTTTGAATTCCTGTACGAAAACGGCGAATTCTTCTTTATCGAGATGAACACCCGCGTGCAGGTCGAACACCCCGTGACCGAAATGATTACCGGCATCGACATTGTGCAAGAGCAAATCCGCATTGCCGCGGGCTTCCCTCTGAGCGTGACCCAAGACGAGATCCAGTTTAAGGGCCACTCTTTTGAGTGCCGCATCAACGCCGAAGACCCGTACACCTTTGTGCCTAGCCCTGGGCGTATTGAAAGCTATCATCAGGCAGGTGGCCCTGGCATCCGTGTCGATTCACACATTTACCAAGGCTATACCATCGTGCCGCATTACGACAGCATGATTGCCAAGCTCATCAGCTACGGCGACACCCGCGAAGAAGCCATGGCGCGCATGCGCGTGGCCCTGTCGGAAATGGCCATTACCGGCATTAAAACCAACGGCGACCTCCATCGCGAGCTGTTCCAGGACGAAGGCTTCATCAAAGGCGGCACCAGCATCCATTACTTGGAAAAACTGTTGGCCGACAAAAAAGCCAAAGCAAAAGAGTCTAAATAATGGCCTATTTACAAGCTTCGATTGAAACAGCGTCCATCCACGCCGAAGCGCTGTCCGATGCGCTCATGGATCACGGTGCCCTGAGCACCGCGATTCAAGACGCCTTTGCCGGCACCGACAAAGAGCAGCCGATTTTTGGTGAGCCTGGCGAACCGCTAGAGCAAATGTGGGACGAGAGCACCATCATCTCCCTTTTTGCCGAAGACGCCGACGTGGCCGCCATCATCACGGCCGCCGCCACGGAAGTGAATCAGCCCGTGCCCGCCTTTACTTTGGAAACCTTGCCGGACCAAGACTGGGTGCGCTTGACCCAGTCGCAGTTTGATCCGATCCAGATTTCCAAGCGGTTGTGGATTACCCCCACCTGGCACGAAGCACCAGACGCCAGCGCCATTAACTTAAAGCTAGACCCAGGTCTGGCCTTTGGCACCGGCAGCCACCCGACAACGCGCCTTTGTCTAGAATGGTTAGACCACCACATTAAGGGCGGCGAAACCGTCTTGGACTACGGCTGTGGTTCTGGCATTTTGGCCATCGCCTCGGTGAAGCTGGGCGCCGCATCGGCCTTGGGCATCGACATCGACACCCAGGCCGTACGGGCCAGTCGTGACAATGCCGACCAGAACAACATCACCACCACCACGTTTATGCTGCCGGATGCGGCACCCGCCGGCACGTTTGACGTGGTCGTGGCCAATATTTTGGCCAATCCGCTGCGCATGTTGGGCGAAATGTTGGCCAGCCGCACCAAAACCGACGGCACCATCGTGCTGTCTGGCATTTTGGCGGAGCAGGCAGATGAGCTCATGGGCATTTACCAAACCTGGTTTACCATGCATCCACCGGTATTTCTAGAAGGCTGGACCTGCCTGTCAGGCACCAAACGCTAGCATCCTCGCCGGTCAAAACACCTCTACGCCAAGAGGTGTTTTTTTATGTCCGCTTCGCCCTCAGATAGGCTGTTGCTGCCTCTTGATTTATGGCATCATGAGTCCTTGTCTTTTTTCCTCCTGACCCCCATAGATACTGACGCCATGAACCCAGACTCCCTCGTCAAGCCCACTTCGGCCTTTGTTCAATCTTTTCGCGAAGCCGCACCGTACATCCATCGCTATCGCCACCGCACGTTTGTGCTGGCCATCAGCAGCCGCACCGTGTATTCGGGCCGCTTCTTGGAAATCGTGCAGGACATTAATTTGCTGAACAGCTTAGGCATCCGCGTGGTGCTGGTTCATGGGCTGCGCACCTATACGCGCGCGCTGATGATGAAGCACGAAACCAACCTACAGCCGCTCCAAGACCACGGCAAACACCGGGTGACCACGCCCGATGCCCTGGCCTACATCAAACAGGCCGCCGGACTGATACGCTTTGAGATCGAAGCCGCACTGTCGATGGGCCTGCCCAATTCACCCATGCAGGGCGCGCGCCTGCGCGTGTCTTCGGGCAACTTCATCACCGCCAAACCCCTAGGCGTGTTAGACGGCATCGACATGCAGCACACCGGCAGCATCCGCAAAATCGACACCGACGCCATCCAACAGCGCCTAGACGACGAAAACCTGGTCTTGGTCAGCCCCATAGGCTATTCCCTCAGCGGCGAGCTGTTTAGCCTCAATATGGAAGAAGTGGCCAGCCGCCTGGCCATCAAGCTGGGCGCTGAGAAACTGATTTATCTGGTCGAAGGCCAAGGCGCCGTCACCTCAGAACAGCAGCGCATCAGCACCCTCACCGCACAAGAGGCCAAAAGCCTGCTGGCCCACACCCCACAGGCTGAAGACGTGCAGCGGGTCTTGCCCCAGGCCATTCAGGCCGTCTCTGAGGGCGTGAACCGTGCCCACCTGCTCTCTAGCCTCGAAGACGGGGCTATGTTGCAAGAATTATTCACCCGCAACGGCACCGGCACCAGCCTGGCCCGCGACTCCTTCATCGCCGTGCGCGAGGCCAATATTGACGACATTGCCGACATCATTAACTTAATCCAGCCGCTAGAAGAGCGTGGCGTGCTGGTGAAGCGCAGCCGTGAAGAGCTAGAACACCACATTAATGAATACTCCATCTTGGTGCACGACCACCAAACCTATGGCTGCGTGGCGCTGTACCCCTATCCGGAAGAAAACATGGCCGAGCTAGGCTGCCTGGCCGTGGCGCCTGAAAAACGCGAGGCGGGCTACGGCGAGCTGCTGCTCAGCCACATCGAATACCGCGCCCGCATCGGCGGCTTTGCCCAGCTGTTTGCGCTGACCACCCAAACCAGCCACTGGTTTACCGAACGCGGCTTTAGGCTGGCCCAGCCGAGCGACCTGCCCGCCAGCAAGCGCGCACAATACGACGAAGGCCGCCACTCTAAGGTGTTGATGAAAGACTTAAACGTTTATTAAACGACTCTGGCGCCCTAGGGCATACCCAGAGACGCCAATATCCATTACAATAGACCCATAAGATGCCGTCACCACAGCGGGACCACACCGCCACAGATGGCCCACCACACAACCAAACATGAAGGACATAAAATGACTCGTATGGTTAACTGCATTAAATTAGGCAAAGAAGCCGAAGGCATGGCGTTTGCGCCCCTACCCAACGACTTGGGCAAACGTATTTTTGAAAACGTGTCTAAAGAAGCGTGGGCCGGCTGGCTCAACCACCAAACCATGTTGATTAATGAAAACCGCTTGAGCTTGGCCGATGCCCGCGCTCGCCAATACATTACCCAACAAATGGAACAGTATTTCTTTGGCGATGGCGCCGACGCCATCGGCGGATTTACCCCCGCTTAAGCAGCACGTGATCAAAAAAAGCCAAGAGACCCCGTCCCTTGGCTTTTTTACATGGCGCTGATTAATCCAAAGCAAAGTAAGGCCTGGCCAGGCCCGTTACCGCGGTTGGATGAAGAAACACATCACCACTCAAAGGGGCCGCCTGCAGTGCGGCGGCGTCAAGGCCAAACTGGGCGGTGGTCACCGCCAGCACGTCTTGCGCCGGCCCAATAAACGCCAGGCTGGTGACCCTAGGCGCGGCCACCGACACCCGCTGCCGCAACACCCCATCTGGGCCATAACACAGCACGCAGCCGCCCATAAACTGGCTCACCCACACCTGCCCTAGGCCATCGACGGCGAGGCCATCAGGCCGCCCCAAATCCGCCGGCGTGTGCACCCACGGCCTCACCTGAGCCAGCCCTGCCGTGGCGACATCGTAGTCACCGCAATAAATCGTCTGCGCCGTCGAATCCACCCAATACAGCTGCCGCCCATTGGGCGACCACGCCATGCCATTGGGCAAGCCCAGATCGGCACACAGGGTGTGACGGCTAAAGTGTCCGTCAGACCATGCATACACATCCAAACGGCCCGAAGCCGGCGCATGTTGGGCATCCATCAGGCCCGTAATAAAGCGGCCAGCAGCGTCACACACGCCGTCGTTGTAACGATGGCGGGCATGATCGCTGGCCGCTGGCGCCGAGGCCACGATCGCCCCCGTGTCGATGTCGATCAAACGCGGCTGGCTGCCTTCGGTGCACAACAGCATGCCGACGTCACTGGTCAACGCCAGGGCGCCGATGGCGGCCTGGGCCTGATACACGGTGTCTACCTGCGTGGTCCCATAGCCCACTCGGTGTATTCGGCCCGCGGTGATGTCCACAAAATACAGGCTGTGGTTGCGCTCGTCCCACAGCGGGCTTTCACCCAACACACACTGGGTCGGCAGCCAATGGCTGGCCTGCGGCGCCAACATCATGACGCCCCCTTAATCTGCGGCCACAGCTGGGCCACCTGCGCCCCCGTGGCGGCCTTCACCTGCCGTAAATCATAAGGGTAATCCACCCCAGGCTGCTCTTCAAACCGGGTGGCGGCAAACTGGCCATTGCTGGCACGCAACACGTAGCCGCTGTCGACGCACGCTGCCGAGGCCAAGTACAGCACCCCCGGCGTCACCCACTCTGGCTTTAAATCCTGCGGCGCATCGCTCACGCCCCACATTCGGGTTTTGGCCACGGGCGACACCGCATTCACCCTCAGTCCCATGGCCTGCCCGTCGGTGGCCAGACCATTCATCACCCCCAGCTGGCCCATTTTACTGGCCGAATAGGCCAATAGGCCGACCTGACCATAATCCAGGTACATGGCCCGATCTGACGTGGTCAACACCAAACGCGGATGCGCCGAGCGTTGCCACCAGGGCCAGGCCTGTTTCGCCAGCCATACCGGCACCCATACCCCCAGGCACAGGGCCTGCGCCATAAACGCATCCTCGTGTGCCGGCAGCGCCTGATAGCCCACCCAACCGGCGTTGTGCACCACCACGTCTACGCCACCAAATGCCTGTACCGCCGTGTCGATTAAATCGGCACAGTCTGCCTCGCTGGCCAATGCCCGACCATGGGCCACCGCCTGGCCGCCTGCCGCGCGCAGCCGCTCGGCAGCGGCCTCAGCCACGCCGCCATCCTCGCCACCGCCGAGGCCATCACAGCCCCCATCGTTGACCACCACATTGGCACCGGCCGCCGCAAACGCCTGCGCATAGGCCCAACCGAGGCCACGCCCCGCCCCCGTAATCACAACGGTTATCCCTGTAAAGTCCATCATGGTGCTCCTTTGGCGCATTGGCCGTGAAAACACCCACGGTAGCAAATCATGGCCATAGATAAAAATACCGTTTTTGTCCTACATTGATATATTATAAGTATCACCCTAAGGATTAAAGGCCTCGCCATGATCGAAACCCGGTTACTCCAGCAGTTTATCGCCGTCGCCCAACACCAAAACGTCCATCGGGCCGCCGTTCATTTGCACATGGCCCAACCGCCGCTGAGCCAGGCCATGAAGCGCCTAGAAGAAAAACTGGGCTTTGCCCTATTCATACGCAGTCCCAAAGGCATGCAGCTGACCACTGCCGGCCAGATGTTTCTCAAAACGGCCCAAGCACTGTTGCTTGATTTACAACACGGGGTCAACCAGGCCCGCCTAGTGGCGCAAGGCAAGCGGGGGCAGCTGGTGGTCACCACTTTAGCCCTAGCCCAATACCCTGAGTTATTGCAGGCCTTAAAACGCTTCCAAACCCAACACCCAGACGTGCGGCTGGTGCTTAAAGAACAGGCCTCGGCACCACAGCAGCAAAGCCTGCTGGCCCACACGGCCGACGTGGCGTTTCTACGGCCGCTGCCCCCGTCGCAACCGGTATTAAAGCAGCGCCTATGGGCCACAGAAGACATTATGATCGCCATGCCCCATAGCCACCCCCTTGCTGAAGCCGCTCAGGTTAACCTGGCCGACTGCGCCGACGCGCCGTTTATCTTTTCGCCAGCGGCCCTCGGATCGCAACACCATCAAACCCTCATCGACTACTGCGCCGCGGCAGGCTTTAGCCCCCGCATTGCGCAAGAGGTCACCGCCACCCACACCATTATGGCACTGGTTGGCAGCGGCTTTGGCCTGGCCTTATTGTCCAGCGCCTTTGCCCACACCCACGCCCAGACCAACGTGGTGTTAAAACCCATTGCCCCCATTCACGGCCACACCAAACCCGTGTTGCCCTTGCACGTCAGCTGGCACCCCGACAACCACAA
>JAGNPU010000310.1 GCA_017989485.1 Neisseriaceae bacterium | reverse complement strand
CATTTCTTATCCCATAATAATGACCATGACTTCGGCCTTTAATGCCCCCTTTCGCTTATGCTCCCCCCTGGTCATGCTATTGACTGGCCTCATCACGCTTCCTCAGGCCTATGCGGCCCCGCCAACGGCGTCCGCCTCGGCCTATGCCCCTGGCCCAAGCAGAGCGTTGGCGTTTGCCGAGGCACAGGCCATGTTAATCCAGTATTCGCCCAAGCTTGCCGCCGCATCCGCTGGCGTCCAAAGCAAGAGTGAACAGCAGAAATCTTTGGCGCTGCTGGGCGGCCCTGCGGTGTTACTGACGGCAGACAGCATTAACTATAAGTTGGATGCCGACATTAACCTTAATCGTTTGGGCGCCAATATAGGCAGTGGCAACCTCCCCCTGCCCCCGGTCATCGATTTACCTGACGTCAACGTCAAACGCAAAGGCAATGTACATACGGCGAATGCGCTGGTGGTTTGGCCCGTCTATACCGGCGGCAAAATCACCGGGGCCAAAAGTTTTTCGGCAGCACAAACCGATGAGGCCGTTGCCGATGCGCGCGGCGCCGATGCTGAGGTGTATACCCAGTTGGTGACGCGTTATTTTGGCAGCCAACTGGCCCAAATGGCGGCGGATCTGCGCCAGGATGCCGTGCGTGCCATCAGCGTGCATGATCAAACCGCTCAGCGCATGTGGGAAGAAGGTCTGATTGCCAAGGTAGAGCGTTTGCAAACCAAGGTGGCTTTGGAAGACGCCAAGCGTCAGGCAGAACACGCTGACCATGACGCCAAATTCGCCGCCATGGCCTTGCAACGCTTATTGCAAAGCGACGACCCGATTAGGCCCAGCACGCCCCTGTTCATCAGTCAAAAACCCCTGCCCCCTTTAGATGAGTTTATTGAAGCCGCGTTGAACAATCATCCCGGCTTGGCCAAGGTGGCGGCCAAGAAAGAGCAGGCTGAGGCCTTGCACAAAATAGATGAAGCCCGCTGGAAACCCAGCGTCAGCGTGTTTGCCCAGCAACAGTTAAAAAGCAATGACGCCAACCGTATTATTGGGGTCAACGTCCATTGGGCCTTGTGGAGCGGCATAGACAGGCCCAGCTCGGGGCGTTCTGGCCAAGCACGCATCCGTCAGGCCGAATACACCGACCTACAGGTGAGAGAAGACATCAGCCTGCTGGTGGAAAAAAACTGGCGTGACGTCAACAATGCCCGCCAGGCCTACTTTGCCCTCAACAGCAATATTGAGCTGGCGACGGAATTTTTACGCCTACGCCAGGCTGGCCTGCGCGAAGGCGTCAGCACGATGTCCGACCTCATCGACGCTCAGGTCAACCTCACCAAAAGCAAAACCGAACGTGCGCAAGCAGCCAATGACTATGTTCAGGCGCTGATTCAGCTGTTAAGCAGCGCCGGCATGCCGGAACAATTTCAACAGTATTTAAATTTGGCTGATGCTCGCGTTAAGCCTTGAAGCAAAGGAACACCCCCATGCAACGCAAGAAAACCATACTCGTGGTCACCTCATTACTGCTGGCCATGACGTTGATTGGCCTGGGCCTTTGGGTCAGCAGTCGGCCAGCGCCCGTCGTGCTACAAGGCCAGATGGAAGCGGAAGAAGTAGACGTGGCCGCCAAGGTGGCCGGCCGCGTTGACGCCCTATTCGTCAAAGAAGGCGATCAGGTCACGGTGGGGACGCCCATTATGCGTTTAGACAGCCCTGAAATTCAGGCCAAGATCAAACAGGCCAAGGCCGCCCGCGATGCGGCCGATGCCGTGGCCTTAAAAGCCCAAAACGGGGCCCGCCCGCAGGAAATTGACATGGCCAAACAGGCATGGCGCCGCGCCCAGGCCGCCGCGGAGCTGGCCCAGAAATCCTTTCAACGGGTGGACAATCTGGCTCGTGAAGGCTTATTGTCACGCCAAAAACGCGATGAAGCCTACGCCAATCATGTGGCGTCTCGTGACCAGGCAACGGCAGCCAAAGCCCAATACGACATGGCATTAGAAGGCGCTCGCCGTGAGGACATTGCCGCGGCCAATGCGCAAGCCAAGCAGGTGGATGGCGTGGTGGACGAGGCCGAAGTGGCAGAAACAGAGGCCAATTTAAAAAGCCCGGTGGCCGGCGTCGTGTCTAAGGTGATTGCCAAAAAAGGCGAGATCACCCCACAAGGCGTGGCCATCGTTACCGTGGTGGACTTGAACGACCAGTGGGTCATCCTCAACGTGCGTGAAGACCATGTTGCGGCCTTTGCCCTAGGCGCTGAGTTCATAGGCACCTTGCCAGCACTGTCGCAAAAAAACGTGCCCAAAGACGTGACGTTTAAGGTATACGCCAGCTCGGTCTTGCCTGATTTTGCCACCTGGCGCGCCACTCGCAACAGCGAGGGTTTTGACTTAAAAACCTTTGAGGTGAAGGCTAGGCCCACCCAGCCCATAGTTGGGATGCGTCCTGGCATGAGCGTTTTGGTCACCTTAAAGTAAGCCATGAGCCGCCCCCCTCTATTCACACACAGTGTGCAACGCGAATGGCAATGGCTCAAGTACAGCCGTTGGGATTTGGCCATGGTGTGGTGGTTGCCTTTGGCTTCGGCTTTGTTCGTGTGGTGGTTGTTTGCCCCGCAGCAACCGCACAAGCTGCCTATTGGGGTTTGGGACCAGGACCACAGCAGCATCAGCCGCCAAATCACGCGGTTTTTAGACGCCTCACCCGGCCTGTCTGTGGCGGCTCAATTTAGCGACGCCGGTGCAGCTGAGGCGGCGCTGCGCCAAGGCCACATCTATGCCGTGGTGTACTTGCCCCAACATTTGGCCAAAACCCTAAAAACAGGGCGTCACGCCGATGTGGTGCTTAACGTCAACGCCCAGTTCGGGACGCATTCTGGCCTGATTCAACGCGACGTGATGACGGTGGTGGCGACCGTTTCCGCCGGCATTCAAATCAAAGCCCGCAGCGCCCATGGGCAAGCCGTGCAGCAGGCCATGGCCAGCTTTACCCCAATTAAAGCCAACACCACGGCGCTCTTTAACGTGGCGACTGACTATCAGCAGTTTTTGGGCAGCATGCTGATGCCGGCACTGTTGCATATTTTTGCCATGACGGCCGGTGCCTATACCGTGGGTCGTGAACTACGCGACTTCGGCATGACGCAATGGTTACACCCCCAGGGGACAGTCAATGCGCCCAGAGCCTGCGGCTATATGATGGCCCTCTTGGGCAAGCTC